>CALEMD010000212.1 GCA_937902945.1 uncultured Erysipelotrichaceae bacterium
GTTTATGAAGAATGCTGAAAAACCTCATTTCAAAGAGAGTGTCAGAAATCCAAAGATCAAGGATAAGGGCTTTGTTCTTTATTATGCTCATCAATGTCCATTCACTGCAAAATATGTGCCAATCATTGAGGAGATTGCAAAGGACAGGAAAGTGCCGTTTAAAGCAATCCGATTTGAAAGTGCGGCTGAGGCACAGAAAGCACCATCACCTTCAGCTTCATACAGTTTGTTTTACAACGGGAAATTCATTACCCATGAGATTCAATCTGACAAGAAGTTTGAGAAGCTTCTGATGGATCTAGGCTTGTAGAGAAAGCAATTACAGTTTCAATGCAGAGTCGATCAGGGCGGTCAGTTCCTCTTCTGTTTCATATTGGTATATATGAAAGAATGGGTCTCCATTGATCATGGCTGAGAGACTGCCTTTGCCTTTTCGAAAGAATACATAGGTTGGTTTCTGCAGGCGTTCTGCATAAGCCAGCTCATAGCCAACACCGATGGAAGGGCATGTGCATTCCGCAATGACGATATCACTTTCCTTAAGCCATTCAGTATCCTGCTTATAAATAGCTTGGTCCTGTCCTGGCTTTTTCTCTGAAAGAGACAGAGAAAGATTGCCGATATGTTCCGTAAGGACCAGATTATCAATTTTCATGTGGGCAATGATGTGCTGATACAGCGATGCGTCACTTCTGCCTCCCCGTATGGAACCGCAGAAATAGATCTTTTTCATGGCTGACTCCTTCCCTGCCTGTGAGATTTGTGCAACTATATGATATATTATCTGTATGAAAAAAATCATGATAGTTCTGCTTGTGTTCATGCTTACGCTATTTGGAGTGTCAGTTTATGCACACTTTTCAAAGAATGATAATAAGACGGCGGTGAGCACACCGCAGCCAAGCGCTGAGATTCAGCCAACACCATCGGCCTCAGCAGAGCCGACACCAACACCGACAGCCGCAATAGACTTCTCTGATACCAGCAGTATTCTTGTCTGTGCCAATAAGAAACACGCGCTTCCGGACGGATATGCACCTTCTGACTTAAGAGCACCAGCGGTTTATACAACAACGACTAGCTGGACACTGCATTAGAAACAATGTTCAATGCAGCAAAGGAAGATGGCATTGCATTGCTGCTGGGTTCGGCATACCGCTCCTATGATTATCAGGCCAGCCTATATAATGGATATGTGGCAAACAGAGGAAAGGAATATGCAGATACCATCAGTTCGCGACCTGGATACTCAGATCATCAGACAGGGCTGGCAGTTGATATCAGTGATGCATCACAGGCAAACTTCCTAAGCCAATCATTCGAAAATACAGCGGAGGGGCAGTGGCTTCATGACAACGCACATCTATATGGATGGATTATGCGCTATCCGAAGGACAAACAGGATATAACCGGCTATGCATATGAGCCATGGCATTTCCGCTATGTTGGAGTTGAATATGCAACAGCTATATATGAAACAGATCCAGATGAGACATTTGAAGAATACTTTGGAGTAGAAGGCGGAGATTATGCAGAAAACGGATGAATTCAATCCGTTTTTCTATAAGAGAGGAAATACAGACTATGGACTTAAAACAGAAAAGACTCAGCAGTGATTATAAATATAAAGGAAAGATATTGAATCTCAGAGTGGATCAGGCAGAAATGCCTGATGGACAGACTGTAGAAAGAGAAGTTGTTGAACACCATGGCGGAGTAGGTATCGCCATGGAAGACAATGAGGGAAAGTTCTTTCTAGTAACACAGTATAGATATGCCCAGGAAAAAGTCATGATTGAATTTCCGGCCGGCAAGATGGAAATGCATGAAGATCCGCTTGTTACAGCGAAAAGAGAGATTGCTGAAGAAACCGGATATGCAGGAAAAGACTTCATGTATTTAGGACAGATGGTTCCTACTGGTGCGTATGACACAGAAGTGATTCATATGTATTATGCACGCATGGGTGAATATACAGGTCAGAAGCTGGATAGTGATGAATTTTTGAACGTATCAAGAATGACGCTGAGAGAAATCATGGATGCGTGCATAGATATGACAATTGATGATGGCAAGACATTGGCTATGATATTTCTGATATCACAGATGAAAGAAAGAGGATTGCTGAAATGAAAAATATAGAAATAGAAGATATTCGTACCTATAGGTTCCTTGAGAACCTGCAGTACAATCCCTCGGGAAACATTCTTGCTTTTCAGGCGGCACATTCTAGAAAAGAACAGAATGATTACAGCAGAGATATATGGATTTCTGAAAACGGAAAATCAAAACAGCTTACGTCTTCATTGAATTCTTCAATACTCTGCTGGGAAGATGATGAACATCTGATCATTTCCAGAAAGACTGAAAAAGATAAGGAAGGCAGCTTTGGCTTATACCGTATAAATGTATATGGCTCAGAAGCAATGCCTTTCATGTCACTGCCTTTTGCAATCACCTATCTTAAGAAGATGAAAGACGGATGGATTGCCTTGGCACAGATTGATTCTAGAGATCCGAATGCTTATAAGGATGATGCAGAAACAGCTAAGAAGAAAAGAGAAAACCGGAAACAGAGTGACGGTGTGGTACAGATCATTGATGAACTTCCGTACTATATGAATGGCAGCGGATATATTAATAAGATGAGAACCGCTATGTTCAGAATTGACGCAAAGGGAATCCGCAGAATAACGGATCCATATTATAGAGTGGAGAATATCTATGCTGATGCTGAAAAGGTTTATTATTCCGGACAGAAGTATATAAGCAAAGAGTCACTGTATTCTTCGATCAATTGCTACGATTGGAAAACAGGAAAGAATATATGCCTGTATCCATGCAAAGATTATGCTGTTTCCGATCTGTTTATTATGAATGGCAGATTGTATGCTAAAGCATCTGATCTGAAGATGTATGGAATAAACCAGACAGCAGACTTCTATGCAGTGGATAAATCCGTTATGAAATTGGTAAAGCATGTCGACCGTTCTCTGTATTGCAGTGCAGGTACTGATTGTGCTTCAAGTGCAGGAAAACAGAATGCATGCAATGAGGGATCGCTCTACACCCTTGCGACAGAAGAAGATCATGTAGAGATATGGAAGTATGATGAAAAGTTCAATCTGGAAAAGCTGAAGAAGTCGAAAGGCATGATCGGATTTATCGATGTCAAGGGACAGCATATCGCATACTGTGAAAGTACTGCGGATAAGCTTCCGGAGATATATGAATGCGATCTAAATGGAAAACACGTTAGACAGCTGACCGATCTAAACAGTGAGTGTCTGAAAGACAGATACATCGCCGAACCGCATAGAATCGATTATGTCTCAGGCAAAGAGAAACTGCATGGGTGGGTTCTTCTGCCGCAGAGCGGGACTTCAAAGAAGATACCAGCAATTCTTGATGTTCATGGAGGTCCGCGAGCATTATATGGCGAGACATTCTTCCATGAGATGCAGGTCTGGGCCGCAAAAGGATATGCAGTCTTCTTTACGAATATCAGAGGGTCTGATGGACGCGGGGATGTGTTTGCGGACATTCGCGGTCAGTACGGCTATGTGGATTACCAGAATCTGATGGACTTTACAGATGCTGTATTGAAGGCATACCCATGCATAGATAAGAATAACCTCTGTGAAACTGGCGGATCCTATGGCGGATTCATGACCAATTGGATCATTGGCCATACGGATCGTTTCTGCTGTGCGGCTAGTCAGCGTTCTATTTCCAACTGGATCAGCATGCAGTGGACTAGTGACATTGGACCGGCGTTTGCCAGTGATCAATGCGGGGCTGATAATCCTTATATAGATATCCAGGAACTATGGGATCATTCCCCGCTGAAATACGCTGATAAGGTCAAGACGCCGACTCTGTTCATTCACAGTGATGAAGATTACAGATGCCCACTGAGCGAAGGCATGCAGATGATGCAGGCTATTGCCAATCATGGCGTGGAAACAAGAATGGCAATCTTCCATCAGGAAAATCATGAGCTCAGCCGCAGCGGAAGAATGAATGGACGCATCCGCCGTCTTAATGAAATTACGGATTGGTTTGATAAGCACTGCAGATAATCATGTCAGTTGCATTGAAAGACTGTGCATTGATTCCTCGGAAAAATTGAAGTAGTATAAACAGCGTGCTCTTAAGCACTGTCAGTAGCAGCTACCTGACAATAAATAAAATAAGGAGATGATTTTGTTTTGAAGAATAAGAATATGAATCGTTTTGTGCGGATCGCAATGATTGCGGCCGCGTATGCTGCTGTATCACTGAGTCTGTCCCCATTTACCTTTGGGCCTGTGCAGATTCGAATTGCTGAAGCGCTGACTCTGCTTCCGCTGATTTATGAGCCGGCGATACTTGGCGTAACATTGGGCTGCTTTGTTACAAACCTTATCGGTGCGGCAATGGGCACAAACCTCTTGGGGTTCATGGATGTTGGCATAGGAACTGCCGCAACATTTATAGCGGCTCTGCTTACGTACCGATTTAGAAACGTGAAGTGCAGGGATATACCAGTATGGAGTATTCTGATGCCGGTTATTCTGAATGGTGTCATTATCGGCATTGAACTTGGCGCAGTGCTGTTTCCTAATTCGGTATTGATCGGATCTCTGATCAGCGGAATAGAGGTTGCAGCAGGAGAACTTGCGTCTGTCATTGCCGGCTGGTTTTTAATCAAAACACTGAAAAAGACAAAACTGTTTCAGTGAGGATCAGAGGATTTACAAGCGAAGCCGATTGATTTTTCAGGATAAGACCGCAAACTACCTCTTGCTGGTCTTTTTTCTTATATGTGCGTTTATATAGGGATTTACTTGCATTATATCTGCTTAATAATGAACAGATAATTATATATGTTATACAAATTAAACAATAATAGTGCAAAATGTGCATAATTGTAAGTAAAATAGTCAATTAGTGTTGAAAATTACAAATAATGCGTTATTATAAATCTGCATAAGTGGGAGTTTAATATGAAAAAGACAAAAGTATATGTTTCTAAAATGATTAAAGTTTCTTTAGCAGCTCTGCTGGGCTTTACAGTTTTACAAGGGCTGAATGGTATATGCGGATCAGAATGATGGTACACAAACGCTGACAGATACAGAAGCGGGTACAGAGAGTCCTGCATCTGATGCAGAAGGAGAATCGAAATCGGCAGATGACGCCGGATTGACAGAAGATCCTAAAACGCCGCTGGACTCAGCAAATGAAGAACAGAGTGAAGCAATTGTCGAAAATGAACCGATACAGTATTTTACGGTATCGTTCTTTGACTATGATGGCACTCCATTAGCTGAAGCACAGCAGGTTGAGGCAGGAAAGAGTGCTGTTGCACCAAGTCATCCAGTAAGAGATGGATTTGAAGCGGCCGGCTGGGATACAGATTTTTCTGCTGTCAATTCTGACTTGAATGTAACAGCAGTCTATAGAGAACTTCTCTCTTATACCGTTACAGTCAATTATATCTTTCAGGTTTCCTACGAAACAGCTGCTCAGCCATTTGTCGCAGTTGTTAAAGAACATGATCCTTATACAGTCAGTGTTGAAGAACTGCCAATTGTAAATGGATATCATGCAGTTGATGCCAGTGGCAGTACAATCACTTCTTATTCAGCATCATATGTGGATATTACAGAAAACATAAACGTTGATATCTATTATGTTGCAGATGGCGAAACATCTTATAAAGTTGAACATTATCTTGAAGCACTTGATGGCAGTTATGTGTTGGCAGATACAGACTATCTTTCAGCGTCTACAGGTTCTGCTGTTACCGCTTCCGCAAAAACATATACTGGCTTTTCAGCACCGGCGATGCCTTCTGCAAAGGTTGCCGCAGATGCTTCTACAGTTCTGAAAGTTGAATATTCACGCAATGAATATCTGCTCAGTTATGTAACTGAGGGATCAAGCATTGAACCGCAGATTCTAACATATGGAATGCCTTTAGAAGAACCGGAAGAACCGACTCGTGAAGGATATGAATTCGATGGCTGGTTTACGGATAAAGAATGCCGCAATGAATTCGATTTTGATGATGACACGACGATGCCGGCATCTGACTTAACACTGTATGCTGGGTGGGATGAAGACGAAGCTTCCTATCAGGTAGTGGTCTGGCTGGAAAAGGCAGATTCCAAGAATAACGATGTTTATGAATATGCAACAACATTGGTTTTTGAAGGTGAAACAGGTGTCATAACAAACCTGCCGGATATCGACAGTATCAAAAACAAGTACACTTTCGCAATTGGGAACGAAAATGTTGGCGAAATCAGCAAAGATAAAAGCGATACGACAGTTTATATAAAAGGTGATGGATCATCCATTGCAAATATCTATGTCAATCGTAAAGAATACAGCATTAACATGTATGTCAAAAAGAACAGCAATCCAAACGAAAATGCAAATTGGAATGCATTTTATAAACTGGCAGAGACAATTACAGCCAACTATGGAGCTGATATTACAGACGAATGGAATACGGCGGCAGCAAAAATCAAAGAGTCAAAAGGAACTCTTGTCTGGGTTAGAAATACTCCATTGAATGCAGGTTCTACAGATAATCCGGTCATCCCTCCAATATACAAGATGACAAATGATGAAAACTTATTCTATGTCAATAACGGCAGCGATCCGCATAAGATTGAACTCTGGGTTGAAAGACTGGATAATACAGCTACAATCATTCCTATGGTTCATACAGGCAAGTGGTCAGCAGCACAGACCTTTGCATATTCTAAGGACACTTCTATATTTACAGAATATCAGGATATCTATTTCAGCGGCACAGGTATCCATGCGGCTGTAGATGACTATAAGGCTGTTCTGGAAGGTTATACGTGGGTCGGGGCAGACTTGTCAACAAACGAAGGTCTATTCTGGGATAGCGGATATTGGACAGCACGTCATTACTATGTAAGAAATCAGTACCAGATTACTTATGACAACAATACCGTTCTAACATATTCAGGCAAGATCAAATACGGAGCTTCTTTGACAGATATGAATGTGACGCCTTCAAATGAAGCTGCAGGGGTTCCTTCAGAGGCGGTATTTGACGGATGGTACTTAACATCAACATTTAAAGAAGGAACAGAATTTGACTTCAGCGGTTCAACAATGCCTGCGCATGATATAAAGCTCTATGCAAAATGGATCATGCCGACTTATGAAGTAAGCTTCGATACAAAAGCAGATGGCATAACTGTAGAAACACAGACTGTCCGCATGTACAGCAAGGCCGCAGAACCAGATGCTCCAGTACGCAATGGCTATGTATTCAGCGGCTGGTATGACAAGTCAACAGGCAGACGTTTCTCATTCACGACATCCATTGAACGTGATGTTGTTCTTGAAGCACACTGGATTGAGAATACGAGCATTCCATATACAGTCAAGTATTTGGATGAGAGCGGAAAAGAACTGGCAGATTCAAATATAGTTACAGGCAATCGAATCGGCTCATCTGTTACTGAAACAGCATTGTCAATTGATGGGTATATTCCGGATGTTCGCTCTAAGTCAATTAATATTGCGTCAGAGAATAATGAGATCGTATTTACATATGCAGAATTCACATCTGTAGATTACACAATTAAGTATATTGATAAGTCAGGAAAAGAACTGCTTGCTCCGGTCACAAAGACATCGGAAGCACAGCGTGTAACCGAGAACTATGTCAATATCCCAGGCTATATTCCTAACTATTATCAGCAGTCATTGGATCTGAGTCTGACTGCTTCTGAAAACGTGATTACATTTGTCTATGCGATCTATGACACAACAGCCACTTACAAGGTTGAGTACTATCTGCAGAATCTAGGCGGTGTTGGCTATACACTGAATGATACTGTTTCTGAAAGCTCATCAGTAGGCAATACAGTATCTGCAGATATTAAGGAATACACTGGATTCACATATGCAAGTTCTATATCTCTTGCTAAGGGTGTCGTCTATCAGCACGAAGAAACAGAAAAGGGACTTGTACTGCGTATTTACTATAATCGCACGAAAGTGACGGTTGATTTCAGTGCGGGAGAGAACGGCAAACTGAATGGACAGAGTCAGTATTCTGTACTGTATGGCACAGCATTCAATACAGTCACGGTTCCAGAACCTGTGGCAGATAAAGGTTATAAGTTTGATTCATGGACACCAGTACTGCCTGAAGGCACAAGCACAGTTACTTCGAATCAATCATATAAAGCAGTATTTGTTAAAGATGATGCACAGTGGCTGTCGGTAGCATATAAAGCAGGAAGCGGAACAGGAACAGAGGCCTCAGATACAGATCTGCTCATTGATTCCTCTTATACAGTAAAGACTGCGAAAGAACTTGGCTTTGCTAAAAAGAACTGGACATTCACCGGATGGAAAGATGCCAGCGGCAAGGATATTGCGGAAGGCAGTGAAATCGCAATCAAGGAAAACACAGTTCTGACAGCACAGTATAAAGAGAACAGTTCTGCAAAGATTACATATTATGCAAATGCAGATGGTGCTGAAGGAACAATTACAGACAGTGAGAAATACTATAAAGGAAATACCATCACTGTTAAGTCTGAAAGTGGATTGAGTTATGAAGGCTATACGTTCACTGGCTGGAATGATGATCCGCAGGGAAATGGAAAATCATATGCAGCAGGCGATACAATCACGTCTGACGGAACATCTTCCTATGCTCTGTATGCACAGTGGAAACTGGATGAAAGCAAGTGGATTACAGTCAATTATGAATCAGGCATAGGCTCTGATACAGTTGAAGGAAAGACATACAGCTATTCAGTATTGAGATCTAAAGCGTACACTGCAATAGCATTTGCGGATCTGTTCAGTTTGAAGAATCACTTCCACTTCACAGAATGGACCGATGGAACAAATGCAATAGCTGATAAAGGTACAGTGCAGTTTAAGAATGCTTCCAGCATTACTCTTACCGCTGTATTCACCGAAGATGAAAAGTATCAGATTGCATACAATGCAAATGGCGGAACAGGGACAACCTCTGATGAAGCTCAGTATTATAAAGGTGATATTGCTGAACTTAAGGACAATGGATTTGCTGGAGAAGATGCTTCTGATATCTTCCTTGGCTATAGCATAGAGCAGATTGCAAAGCTTGAATACGGCGATGCATTAGACAAAGAACTCTATGCCGAAAAATCCAGCTACACGGTACAGAGCAATACAGTATTCTATGCAGTCTGGGCAGCTGATACAGATAAGGACAGCGTCCCTGATTACACCGAGTATAAGATTACATATCTTCCAGGAGAGGGTGAAGGAACCGTTACAGATAATACGCTGTATGCGCTGAATGAAACTGCAACAGTGAAGCCGTCTGAAGGAATGAGCAAGAAAAACGCACACTTTACTGGATGGCAGCTTAGCAATTGGACGAATATTCAGCCAGGTGATAAGTTCACAATGAATGGAAACGTTGTTCTGACTGCGCAATGGGCTGATACAGAAGTTCAATATGTAACAGAATACTACTGGCAGAATACAGAAGATGATAACTATTCACTGCATGAAACAACCGATGCTGTCACAGGGAAAGCCGGTGATTCAGTTGCGGCTGAAGAAAAGACGAATACAGGTCTGACTCTTGATAAGACAGTAACAGGAACAATTGCGAAAGCAGAACTGCCAAATGATGCAAGCTCTGTAATTGTAATGAAGCTTTATTACACAAGAAATATTAAAACAGTAACGTTCAAAGATTATAACGATGCGATCCTGTCAGAGAATGATTACAGATATGGAACACTCGCCGATAAGATCGTCAAACCGGAGAACCCAGCAAGAGCAGAAGATGACAATAACATCTATACGTTCACAGGATGGACTCCAGACTTCACATATGTTACAGAAGATGCAGTATATACTGCGGTTTATGAGAATACGCCTAAGCAGCATATCACTGCCATTGATGCGACTAAGGTTTACGACGGTCAGTCACTCGGTGTAACTCTGAAAGGTGAACTTGATGAAGTAACACTGCACTATAGTCTAGATGGAAAGACATTCACTGAAGAACCGATCACCGTAACCAATGTGTCCGAAGGGACTGTAAAGGTATTTGTCAAAGCAGTCAGAGAAGGATATGTTGATCAGGTTGTTTCTGCGAATATCAGCATCACGCCGCGTGATGTGCAGATTGCCGCAAATAATCTGACAGTAAACTTCAATGAAACACCTGTGTTTACTGGAATTGTGACAGGTCTTGTTAATGAAACAGATCTAGGAACGATTGCCTATGTCTATGATGATGGCAAGGACAGCACAGTACCTACAGCAGTAGGTACGTATAAGGACTCCATTGTTCCAACCTATAGTGATAACGAAAACTACACTGTTAAAACAGCAAAAGGAACATATATTATCCAGGAGCTGAATACACTGGTTGTAAATGCAGACAACGTATCTGTCATCTATGATGGACAGGAACATACCGTTGAAGCAAAAGCCTCAATAGATGGAGAACCGACAGAAGCAGACATCACATATAAGCAGGAAGATGGTACATATGCTGAAACTGCACCGGTATTTACAGATGCAGGCACATATACAGTTGCATTCAAGGCTGAAAAAGAAGGTTATGCAGCCGCAGCTGGACAGGCAACTGTAACGATCGACTATAAGCCGATTACGGTTACAGCAGACGATAAGTCTATGACTGCAGGCGATGCAGCACCTGAATACACAGCTACAATTGAAGGCAGAATCAATGAAAAAGATCCTCTGACAGTTGTCTTCGCAGTACCGCAGAATCCAACCGTCGGAACACATGTCATTGAAGTTCAGGGCAAAGAGATTCAGGGCAATTATAAGGTGACTTATGTCAACGGAACACTGACAGTCAAAGCGGTTATTATTCCTGCGGTTGATCCGGAAGAACCGATTGTCACGGAACCGGAAAGTGACGCCTGAACCGGCAGCACCAGTAATCAACTATCCGACAAATCCTGGCAATCCTCAGCCTGCAGCAGTGGAAGAAGCAGTCAATGAAGAAGAAGCAAAAGATATTATTGTTAAAGAATATGGCGAACCAGAACAGCCAGCCTTCGGTAATACAGCAGACAGCTGGGCATTGCTCAACCTGCTTCTGACTGGTCTATCACTGGTATTTGCGATTGTTCTGCTGCTAGGCAGGAACAAGAAAGAAACAGAGACAGAGGACGAAACAGAAGTTCAGTACGATGAAGAGGGAGAAGTTATTCCTGAGACATATCAGAGAAAGAAAGCTTGGAAAGCAGTACTGGCAGTCATAGCAGTTCTGCAGATCATCCTATTCATCTTCACTGAAAACATCACAAAGACAATGGTTCTGAGTGATGGCTGGACACTTCTCAATGCAATTATCACAGCTGCAGCAGTTCTTCTATTCATCTATGCTAAGAAATGGAATAAAGAAGACAAAGACGAAGAAGAATCTGCAAATGCGTAAAGATTGAATGCATATTTGCAGCACTCAGGACGGATTGAACACAGAAATGTGATTCGATCCGTCTTTCTTTACAGCCTTTTCACAAGAAAACCGCTCTCGTGTTATAATATTTCCGTTATGAAAACAGGAAGATTCATCACATTTGAAGGACCGGATGGAAGCGGCAAGACGACCGTCTCTTTGCAGGTTTATGAAAAGCTGAAAGAAGAAGGATATTCGGTTCTGTATACACGGGAACCTGGCGGCAGTGCTATTGCCGAACAGATACGCAAGGTCATACTGGATCCTGACAATACAGCAATGGATGCAAGAACAGAGGCACTGCTGTACGCGGCGAGCCGCCGTCAGCATCTCATCGAGGTTATTCTTCCCGCTCTAGAGCAGGGCATTCACGTCATCAGTGATCGTTTTATTGACAGCTCTTTGGCATATCAGGGAGTAGGCCGTGAGATTGGCATACCGGAAGTGCTGGCAATCAATCAGTTTGCGGTCGAAGGGCATATGCCGGATAGGACATTGTTTCTGGATATCAAGCCTGAAATCGGTCTGAAAAGAATCGAAGGCAGAGAATTTTTGGATCGGCTGGATCAGGAAAAACTGGATTTCCATGAGAAAGTCTATGCGGGATATCAGGAAATACTGAAGATGTTTCCAGAAAGAATTGTCTGTGTTGATGCGGCTCAGAATAAAGAAGCAGTCATCAATGATTCGATGAAGATTATCAGGGAATTTCTGAATGATTAAAGATCTTATTAAGGAACAGCAGCCGATTGTTTATAAGGCTTTGGTAAATGCAAGAAAAGAAGGAAGACTGTCTCATGCCTATCTGTTTACAGGACCCCGCGGCACTGTAAAGAAAGAAGCTGCAATACTTCTTGCACAGAGTATTTTCTGTGAGAAGCAGGACTTGCTCGCCTGTGAACAGTGTGATACATGTTTAAGAGTTGCGGCTGGAGAGCACGCCGATATGATGTTTCTGAGCGGGCAGAATGAAACAATCAAAAAAGAGGATATTGACCGCATTCAGAAGAAGTTTTCAAAGACAGCACTGGAAGCCAGCGGCAAGAAGGTCTACATTATTGATCATCTGGAAAATGCCAATGCGAGTGCTATGAACAGCATGCTCAAGTTTTTAGAAGAACCAGCACCGGATCTGACCGCTATTCTGTTATGTGACAGTATTGACCGCATACTGCCGACAATTCTGTCACGATGCACAATACTGCCATTTGTGCCAGTCAAGGCTTCTGTCTATTATCAGGAAGCAGTTAAGGAAGGCATAGCGCCGGATGATGCATATTTTCTATCAAGAACTGCCGGCAGTATAAGAGACATGCATGAATATCTCGATGAAAAGGAATCAAATGATGAGGATCTGCCGAAAAGCAGGATCTATGAGAAAGCAAAAGAAATGTTCATGCAGTATCTGAACAAAGACGGTAAAAGAGATGAACTGCTTATCGACTACAGCCTGTCTATCCGCTTTCAGAATGTATCTGTCAGCAGAAAGAAAGCAGACGGAAAAGATAAGAAAGTCAGCGCTGATAAGAAGTGCAATATGCAATTACTTATCATGTTATTTGATCTCTTAAGCATGTTTTATCACGATGTCATTCTTGGCACTGAAGAAGGTCCGGAATGGTATCAGAAAGCAATACAGGAAGAAAAGCAGAAAAGCAGCGCACAAGTTGGAAAATTACAGATTGCTCACGAGGAGAGAGACCTCTGCAATCTTACAAATGACCTGAATCTCATATTGGATCAGGCAATGTATCGACTGGAGGAAGCAGAAAATGAATGAACAGATAGAAACAGAAGATATCAATACACAGCATAGTCAGTATCCATACGAGGTATCCGTACGTTTCCGCAATTCAGAGAAGTCCTATTCTTTTGGAACAAAAATGGCTGATCTGAAAAATGGAGACAAAGTTGTTGTTGAGACGGCACAGGGAACAGAGCTGGGATTCTGTACGGCAGATTCCATCAGTACCTCAGCAATAGCTGCCAAGCTGCCTTTGAAACCGGTATTGCGCATTGCGGATGCCCAGGATGTACAGGATTATGAAGAGAATATTGAAGCAGCCGATGAAGCGTTTAAAACATGCCAGAAGGAAATCAGGGATCTTGGCCTGCAGATGAATCTTTTAAGTGCACAGTATACATTGGATAGAAGGAGAGTACTGTTCGTATATATTGCGGAACAGCGTGTTGATTTCCGTGAACTGCTGAAGCGCTTGAGTTCAAACTTAGGCTGCCGTATCGAACTGAGACAGATTGGTGAACGTGACAAAGCGAAGATGGTTGGCGGCGTTGGCGTATGCGGCATGGAATGCTGCTGCAGCAGATTCAAGACACACTTTGATACCATCAGCATCAATATGGCTAAGAATCAGCTGCTGGCTTTGAATATTGATAAGCTCAGCGGACAGTGCGGCAAATTGATGTGCTGCTTGAAATACGAAGATGATGACTATAAGGAACTGACAAAAGGGTTGCCGAAGATGGGTGCACAGATCGAATATGAAGGATCTATTTTCCGTCTGACAAGCATGAATGTCATGTGCAATCAGGCCAAACTTGAGAATAGAGAAGCGGTTGAGTTCATCACATTGGAAGAACTGAAAGAAAAAGGAATACTGCGCAAAGGCGTGCAGCAGCAGAGAAAGCTGCAGACAGATGCTTCAGGAAAACCTGTTGAAAGCAAGCAGAGAGGCAAAGTGGTGCATCATAGTGCCGCTACCGGAAGCACTCCGCAGACACCGGTAAACAACTCAAGCAATGCCGCGATCAAGGATATGCTGAGCAGAAGAAATGATATGGCACCGGATAGTTTTGGAATCAGTGCAGATAAGGAAAAACCAGCTGCCGAGAAAAAGGAAACCCGCCATATACAGAGATCAGAGAACAAGAACCCTAACGGACAGAAACCGCGTGCACATAACCAAAATCGCAATCAGGGAAAGAATCAGAATAAATCCCGTGTTCAGAATCACACGAATCACGCAAAACCTGAAACACACAGCACTGGGAAGAAGGAAAGCAGATCATTCCGTGCTGGAAGCTTCAATAAAGGACTTGTTCCGCAGAAAGGTGCCGGCGATAAAAAATGATTCGTCAGAAGAGCTTTGCCAATGAGATGCCAACACTGTTTCTAGTGCCTACTCCAATTGGCAATCTGAGCGAAATGACTCCTCGCGCAATAGAAGTACTGAAAACAGTTGATGTCATTGCCTGTGAAGATACAAGAACAAGCGGACAGCTGCTGAAGAGTTTTGATATACACAGCCGACTGATTGCGTATGAAAACTTCAATGAAATTTCTTCCGCAAAAGGCATTATCAACCTGCTTTCACAAGGCAAGAATGTTGCCCTGATCAGTGATGCTGGATATCCGCTGATCAATGATCCAGGACAGAGAATTGTATCTGAAGCTTCAGCGATGGGGTTCAATGTTGTGCCCTTATCCGGATGCAATGCTATGCTGAATGGACTGGTTGCCAGCGGACTGATTGTACAGCCGTTTATCTTTATCGGATTTCTGCCGGCTAACAGATCAGACTGTCTGCGCAAGCTGAAAGAGTATAAGAACTATCCAATGACAATGGTGTTCTATGAAGCCCCGCATAGGATTGAAAAGCTTATGAAGAGCTGCTTGGAGGTACTTGGCGACAGACGATGCTGCATAGCAAGAGAGCTGACAAAAGTGCATGAAGAGTTTATTCGCGGAACAATATCGGAGATACTCAAAGAACTGACAGGAGTAAAAGGCGAAATCGTAGTCATCATAGAAGGCAACAAAGATGATTATTCGAAAGACGTTGATATGAGTGCTGTGCTGTCTATGGTCAATGAGGCAGTAGAAACAGGCATGAGCAAATCAGATGCCATCAAAGAAATTGCATCAAAGACAGGTGTATCGAAAAACAGAATCTATGAAATGGTGCATAACCACGAAAACTAAAGAGGTGGACTGAATATGTTTATACTTTTGAATATCTCTGTCCTTCACACATTGATCTACATCTTAGCAGCAGTGCTTCCGGCAGTCTTTCTGATGCGCTATATCTATTCTAAAGATCAGGCAGATAAAGAACCGCCGGCCTTGCTGAGAAAGCTAGTGCTGCTGGGAATGGCATCCGCCGGTGTTGCACTGGTGATTGAACTTCTTTGGGACAACTTTCTGATTCCGAATATTGCGTTTGCCAATACGACGCAATATGCAATCGTCTCAGCGCTGCTAGTGGGCATAACTGAAGAAGGCTGCAAGCTATTCTTCCTGTACAAATCAACCTGGAACAATCCGAATTTCAATTATCGGTATGACGGAGTTGTCTATGCGGTATTTGTATCTTTAGGATTTGCACTGCTTGAAAATATTATGTATGTATTCTCATATGGCTTATCTGTAGCGTTATCAAGAGCATTGCTGGCAGTGCCTGCACATATGGGCTTTGCAGTATTCATGGGATCCTTCTATGGACGGGCAAAGATCCAAGAAGTGCGTTACAGCAATGGCGGAAAGACAATCAACCTAATACTTGGATATGTTACAGCAGTATTTCTGCATACATTCTATGATGCAGCTGCTATGATCGGCAGTGATGTTTCAGCAGTTGTCTATATACTCTTTGTGGTCATTATGTATGTGGTTGTATATCTGCGCATACGCAAAGAAGCTAACGAGGATAGACCGATATATTAACTCACAAAGCAAGCTGAAAAAATCGTGAAAAGGCTTGCTTTTTAAATACGCAATGCTATAATGATAATGCTTCTCATTAAGGAGAAACCATGAACTTACGCAACACACATCAGAAACAGGCAATTCTTGAAGCCATTCAGGGCATTGGCAAGCACATGAGTGCAGAACAGGTTCTGAGTGAAGTACAGAAAACAGATCCAGGCATTGGACTTGCGACAGTCTATAGGAATCTGAACCGGCTCGCTGAGCAGGGCAGAATTCAGAAGATTACTGCAGGTGATGTCAGCTTTTTTGACGGCAATCCTGAACCTCACGACCATTTCGAATGTGAAGTATGCGGCAAGGTCACGGACATTGACATGAAGTACGATGCTGACATGGATCGTCTAGCTGAAAAGCAGTCAGGAATGAAGATCCTCAGACACTCTGTGCTTTATGAAGGAATCTGCGCTGATTGCGCTGAAAAGGAGAAAAAACAATCATGGAATTAAAAGGATCACAGACAGAGAAGAATCTAGAGTATGCATTTGCCGGCGAAAGCAAAGCAAGAAACAAGTACACATATTTTGCTGAAAAGGCTCGTGAAGAAGGCATGCAGCAGATTGCCAACATTTTCGAAGAGACAGCACGCAACGAACAGGAACATGCTAAGCAGTGGTTCAAAGCACTGTGCGGCGGCGACATCCCTACAACTGAAGTAACACTGCAGATGGGAATTGACGGCGAACACGATGAGTGGACAAACATGTACAAAGAATTTGCTGATACAGCACGTGCAGAAGGATTCACAAGAATTGCTGCTCAGATGGACATGGTCGCAAAAGTCGAGAAGGAACATGAAGAGCGCTATTCAGCATTGCTCGGCAATGTAAAAGAGAACAAAGTATTTACAAAGGATGACGAAGTTGTATGGCAGTGTGAAATCTGCGGCTATACAGTAGTCGGAAAGAATGCTCCTAAGATGTGCCCGCTGTGCGGATACAAGGGATCCTTCTTCGAAGTAAAGAAAACAAACTATTAATCTTTGCCTGAAGATAATCGAAACAAAATGAAAGAGAGAGCTAAAATCAGTTCTCTCTTTTTTTGCCGATCACTATCGTTTTACATATCTTTGATTCTTGCTCTTTGGCTTATCGGGAATTGTCATGGTGACTAAGCCAAGTTTCAGTGCGGGAGAAAGGTAGTGAATTCTGAATGTTTCTCTGGATTTCAAATTTAACTGTTTCATAAGCGTCTTCGGGGTATATGGAACATCATAATCCATGACAGAAAGCATTCGTTCTACATACTCACTCAGAATCTCACTGGAATCATTATCCGTGTTCAGGATGTTTCGAAGAACAGAATCTATCTGTTTCAGCATAAATTCAATGAAGTAGTTTGAGCTGCCGACGGTATGACACATCGCAATAGCCGCATAGTAATCTTCTTGAAATAATTCGATTTGACTCTCGAGAGGGACATATTGAAACAAAGGTTTCCACTTAGCTAATATAGCGGTATGCCAAAGTCTTGCCATTCTTCCGTTGCCATCAGTAAAAGGGTGAATAAAGACAAATTCATAATGAAAAACACAGGATAAAATCAAAGGGTGAACGACGTTTTGACTGTTTTTCATCCACTGGAAAAGGTCATCCATTAATTGCGGAACAAGTCTTGCTGGTGGGGCCATAAAAATACATATATCTCCATTGCACACGCCTTCTTCACCAGTTCTGAATTCTCCGGATTGGTTGACGGTATTCCTAGTCACAACAGAATGAACTCTCTTTATCGATTCAATGCTGTATGGATCAATGCTGTTTAAGTCTGCATAAGCAGCGTAAGCATTCTTGACTTCCTGTATTTCCTTTTCATTTCCTAAAACAAGATGACCATCGATAACATCTCTGACTTGATTCAGTGACATGGAATTGGCTTCAATTTTCAAAGAGGCATAGACAGACTTTATTGTGTTGTTTTTTCTAAGGTGCGGCCGGGTTTTAAACTTGTTTTGAATGGAGATTTCTCCTACTGTTTCGCTTATAGAAGAAACGTAGGCAAGCATTGCATCATTGATGGAATAAGGCGGGCTATAAGGTGACATGGATTGTCCTTTCTATAATAAATAAGAACGTTATCATACATGTTATTATACATAAAAAATTAATCTATGTAAAAAATATGACAAATTAGCGTGTTATCATACATGTTATCATCCATATCGAAGTGAATGACTTAATTGATTTCTACATAATTATCAAGATGAAAACTGTATAGATAGCCTCTGACATGTTTATCAGGCCACAGGAGATGCAGGGCTCTTTTATATGCATGGAGCTGTTCTGCATAGCGCTGTTTCAGCTGCTCTGCATCCGCTGCATCTGTTTTGAAATCAATCAGAATAATGTCTGCTTCTCCAATGGCCGCAAAGTCCATTGATCCAACCAGAGTCCGATTGTTTTCAAGATCATCCACAAAGAAAGGCATCTCTTTTCGTATATCTTTATCAAGACATTTTGCATAAATGGAACTGCTCGAAAAAGTGAGCAGTTTTTTCTGATCATAGTCGGATAGTTTATATGGTTCAAGATCTTCTTCTGTCCAAGTTCTATTTGGGAGAGAGGCAATGCATTCATGAATGGCTGTACCGTGTTCGGCACTGCTGGAAGACTTCGGATTCAGATCCGGAAGGCTGCGCATTTCAGATGAACTTGGTGATTCCTGAATAGGATATGCATGCACATCTGCCGTGAAATGAGGAAGAGCCTGCGAATTATCTTTTTCTGTTTTGAAAACAGTTTTAATTGGCGCTGCGTCGATATATTCAATATGAAACAATTCTGATTCAGAAAGGCAGCTGAGAACCAATCCTGTGATGCCATTGCGCTGACTCAGCAATGCCAAGGAGAGATCCTGAGGCTGATACTCTTTTTTTACAGCATCTACGAGATACATCTTTTCTTCTGCTCTAGTCATTGCTACATATACAAGCCTTGTAAACTCTTCTAGATCAGCCGTATCAGATTTATACTGTACTGCAATGCGCTGTACGGTAGGACGGCTGATGCGATAAGGCAGATCATAATGATTCATGCCCAGGTATAGAGAATCATCAACCAGCACATCGCTTCTTGAATCCATGAATCTATTGGAAGAGGAACCCCAAAGGAAAACATAACGATACTGCAGTCCTTTTGATTGATGAATCGTTGTAATCGTTACTGTATCGTCATCCGCACCTTTAGACATAGCTTCATTGGATTTCTCGGTATCAGAAGCTTCAATGCTGCTGATAAAATCATGAATGCTTATATTGGGAGTGCTTACTGTTTTCTGAAAGAGGAAATCGAAGTTGGCCTGTGAACGTTCATCTAGTTTCTCATAGAAATCATTCTGCTGTGCAATGGCACTGAGAACAGAACTGATGGCAGAAGCACTTGCTATGCCGGCAAGATTCTTCAGCTGTTCGAACACCTCCGGCATAAATTTATGAACACCGCTTACAAAGGAGTGCTTATCCTGCTTCATTTTGGCAAGCTCTTCATCATTCAATCCGTACATTGGACTCGTCAATAAAACGAGCAATGAAATACCGTCATTTGGATTGCATATGCATTTACAGATGGCCAAGACGGTTTGGCATAGATCAGAATGATAGAATCCCTCTCTTGCATCAAGGTCATAAGGAATCTGCAAGGCATCCAATGCATAGCTCATTGGGATCTTATCAGCGTGATTGCGGAAAAGAACTGCAAAATCCCGATAATGCATATCTGGATTCTTCTGTTTGATGTGCTGAATCTCTTTGGCAATCCATTCTGCTTTCATCTGCTTGCTGCCTAAGGATTCTTCCGATTCATTGCTATCTTCCGATTCACTGTCTGGTTCTGGATTTCTCAAAAGAACAGCCTGAACAGGGATAGGGCTTGGATCTTTCTGTTCATCTCTTCCATAAGTAACATGGTCTTCCTCGTCATATGTGTCTAGGCATCCAGGTACATTCATCGCTTTTGAGAACAGAAGATTGCAGAAGCGGATAATTGATTCACTGGACCGATAGTTATGTTTCAATTGAATAAGCAGATTGTCAGGTTCCTTCATAAGTCTTCGCATCAGCTGCGGCTTGGCATTGCGGAAACGGTAGATAGACTGTTTAACATCTCCTACTCTGAATACATTGTCTTTCTTAGCAATAGTTTCAATAATGGAATTCTGCAGTTCACTTGTATCCTGAAACTCATCAATCATGATTTCATCAAAAGAACTGCGTACAAGTTCTGCGATTTCCTTCGAACCGCTGGTCAGTATCTGATATGCATATCGTTCCATATCATCATAATCAATACTGCAGTCATCCAGCTTCAGTTTTTGAAATTGTTTTTCAGTGTCACTGGCCATTTCAACAAGCATTGAACATATCTCACTGAGATCATTGCTGTCCTTTACAAAGACATTTGGACTGTAAAGTATACCAAAGAGTTTTTTGCATTTATCTGTATATGTTTTTCTCAACTCTGAATAGGGTTTGTTCTTGCCATCCGCTGCGGTTGTATGCATCATTACTGCTTCATAGCGTGATCTGAAAGATTCGTAATCATGAGCTTCAAGAGCTTCTAAGATCGGTTCATAGAGAGCGAGCTGTATAAGCACATCTTCTGGAGTGCATTTAGGTCCATCTTCAGCGGCCTTCTGCATCTTTGAAAGATAGCTCTGCTGAATATCCATCTGAAGCTTTAGGTAATTGAAAAATCCATCCAGTATTTCCGGCTTGAAACCGTTCATGTTCTGAACAGGATGGCAGCTGTTTTTGGCATGTGCATACCAGCTGTCTGGATCTGCCGAAGACAGTGCCTGATGATTTATTGACTGAATGATATTCTGCAGTGAATCAAAGTCATCGCTGCTGGATGTGGAATAGGTATGAAGCTGCAGCAGTTTTTCCGGCTGCGTATCCTGGTATGTTTTCAGCGTGTTCAAAAAGGCCTGGTTATGCAGCAATGCGGTTCTGCTGTCATCCAGTACGTGATCAGCAGCAGCGGGATCAAGACCAATGACATTGCAGTATTTCTTAATGACAGTCAGGCACCAGGAATCGATGGTTGTAATGCTGCAGGCATCTAAGCCGCTCAGCTGTTCACTCAGGTATTTTTTCTGAGCAGGTTGTGAACAGGTGTCATATAGTTCATGCAGTTCCTTAGCTACGCGTTTTTTCATTTCCGCTGCAGCAGCGGATGTAAAAGTCATTGCCAATATCCTGCTGACAGGAATGTGATCCTGGGTGCAGCGTTTAATAAAGCGCGCAACAAGAACACCTGTCTTTCCAGCACCTGCCGAGGCACTGACAAGTATGTTGGTGTTTACAGTTTCAATAGCCTGTCTTTGTTCAGTATCAAATTGCATGCTCATTGTATGTCGTCCTTTTTAGCCTGAAGAGAAATATCTTCGCAGACAAGTGGGGCAGTATTGCGGTATGTGCCGCGGTGTCTGCATACTGCTTTATAGTCACAGAAAGTACATGCATTTTCATCAGGAGATACAGAGATGTCTCCATCTAGAAGGTGCTTAGTAAAATAGCCATATACCTCTTCTATGCATTTCTTGGTTCTGTCAAAGCAGAATAGCTTATTCAAAGACTTAAAGTAATCAGAACTCTCTGCGCCGCTTGCAAATGTCCATCCGCTGAGTTTTCTGCCGTCCATCATTGTCTGTTTCTGCAGTTCTGGATTCTGTACATCGGCATTGATAATTTCATTTCTTTTAGCAGTGCCGGCAGGAATTGAGGTCTTGCTCTGCTTCATACAGAAATAATATGCACCGAAAGGAATCTTCTGCATCAATCCTGATGCGATGATCAGATAACTCAGAAGTTGCAGCTGAACGCCTGCTTTAACCTTTTTTTCTGAAAGGGTTTTAGCAGAAGACTTGTAGTCAATGATGCGAAGCTGATCTTCATAACAGTCAATGCGGTCAATAATTCCTCTAAGGACAACATTATCAGTGATATTGACTTCAAAGTGCTGCTCTGTGACAGATGGAGCAAAGACGGAAGATGCTTCCATCTGACCTAAAAACTGCAGAGAGGTATATATACTGTCCATCATTCTTGAATGGAATATCTTCAGCCGTTCAGTATCATTTGGATGCATCAATGACAGGGATTGAATAAAAGGTTCAAGCAGTGCAAAAATCTCTGCCTGATCGGTTTCTGCATAGTGCTTTGCATGCATGTTTACTATATGTTCCATCACACTGTGCTGGGCGGTGCCTCCGGATGCAGAATCAAGATCGGGAAGATCATTGTCTCTGACCTTAAGACCGCTCTCAAGAAAATAGGAATAAGGACATCCAAACCATTTTTCAATGGAAGAGATGGAACCGTGAATGCTTCCGTCAGACAGAAACAGTCTTTCAGCTGTTTCACTGCTGAGCTGGTGCTCAGAATTATTCCGTATATCATTGCGAATCAGAGGCCAGCGTTTTCTGTCTTTTTTTGCAAACAATGACTCAATCTCATAAGCCAGCTGTATTTCTCTGCCTTGATAGTCGTTCGTTGCATAGGAATAGACAACATGACTGCTGTTCTGTTCGAGCCATTGCAGCTGTTTCATATAATCTGTATTTCTATTCTGCAGAGATGGGAATTCACTGATCTTAGCGACATAGTTTTCATCGAAAAGACCGCTCATTGTTTTAAAGCCAGGATAAAGGCTGCTTCCGCATCCAAGCACGTATAAAGTACCATCAGTATGAACCGGATGACGCAGATCTGTAACATCGCAGAAATCCGTTGTGTAGTAATGATGATTGTACTGTCGGTTTTCAATCCGCTGAATCATAAATTCAATATCTTCTTTGGCATGTATATAAGCCATGCAGTTCTGCAGTGTACTGCGCAGTGATATCAATGCCTTCAGTTCTTCAGGATTTTCAAGCAGATTTGATTTCTGCAGAATGTGATATGCGTTTTGAATCATATCGGATACTTGTTCAGAATGAAGCAGAAGATCGAGATCTTCCTGTATCTTTGCAAAGTACGCTTGAATAGAAGTCTCCTGTTTGCGAACTGCGTCAGCACTGATGCTGAAAGGACCCTTTTCAATTGCATCAGCTATTGAAACAGGACACTTTGCATCAGTCAAAACAGAAGATAGATACGGCATAAAACCATCCGGATTCTCTGCCGCAAAGGCATGCTTCTGTATTGCATCAAGAAGAGAAACTTTATCTTTATATAGAGACAGCCGTAAAAGACTGCAGAAGATGGCTGGTGTTTTTACACAGACTGGTTCTGAAATACAGCTGAAAGGTATTCCGTACCGCGAAAAAACCTGCTGCAGGACAGGAAGCTGTGAAGAATAATCACATAGAGCAATGGCACATGGTGAAGCGTGTAAGCATATATCCTGTGCTGCTGCTTCAATTTCCTGACGCTGATTCAGAGCATAGAATAAGGAGCGATCAGGTTTTCTGGTTTCTTCTATCTCGAATATGCTCGAGACCTTGATGATTTCCTGCAGAAGCATATGCTTATACGGATCTGTTTCAAACCAAGGGCAAACACTGAAATCAGGTATATCTTTCAGTTTCTGAAGAACAGTCTCTATTCGATATTGGGTCTTCTTTTCAGAAAGATTCAGATGCATGGCTTCCTGAATGATCTTTTTCTGTTCTCTTTGAAGACGGCTGTTTTCTGGCAGGTTATCGACAGAGATATTCAACAGAGCACATGTCTTTGCAAAGGACAGTATTTCCTGAACAAAAGCAGGGTATTGGAACATATTGCTGTAAACAGGGAAAGCATCTTTGTTGTTTTTCAGAGCAGCAGAAAACTGCAGAAGCAAGGCGTCAGGATCTTCTGATTCCGGATCATTCAATAGAGTATTTAAAGTAACAAGTCTGATATCTGCCATTCCTGAAACATGATGTTTTTTCAAGAGACAGCGCATGATGCGGCTTTTCTGGTATTCAGCACAGAGGATTGTTTTCATGTTTTCATTGTATCATGCAGAAGTAAAAGCAGTATGATCAGATAATGCACCTAAGAAGCGCATTCAGTTTTTATCATAGCTCATCGTTTTCCTGATGAATGTTCCTGCCTGCAGATCGTTGAATGCCTGCTTCAATTGCAGGTTTGTGTTCATGACGATAGGACCATTCCAAGCAACAGGTTCCTTCAAGGCAATTGAACTCATAAGAAGTACCTGTGCCGGTTTTTCCTGTGCGGATATGATGACAGTGTCTCCCTGTGTCAGCTTGGCAGCTGTTTTGGATTTTACAGGAGTGTCGCAGATCAGCGCATCGTTCAAAAGAGTAAAAGCCATGATTGAACGATCAGGGTCAACAGGCAGAGTCAGACTGGCATTTGCTTCAAGATGGATATCGTAATAGTCCATCGGCAGATAATGGCTTTGATATCCTTTGACTTCTTGATATTCTCCAGCTAGCACTCTTAGAAAACCGCCTGCAAAGGATACTTCTGGTATTTCAGAATTCTTGATGCTGTGGTAAGCAGGAGGACACATTTTATCAGCACTTGGCAGGTTCAGCCAAAGCTGTACACCTAAAAGCCGTTTGGCGGCTGGAATCTGCTCTTCATGCAGAATACCCGATCCGGCAGTCATCCACTGAACCTCTCCGCTGCAGATAGAATCCTCATTTTTCAAACTGTCTCTGTGGACCATTTTTCCCTGCCAGATATAACTGATGGTTTCTATCCCTCCATGCGGATGCATTGGGAATCCGGCAGTGTATGCTTTCGGGTCTGTGCTGTCAAAAGAATCCAGCATCAGTATTGGATCAAAATCCGCAACTGTTTCATTTCCTAACACTCGAACAAGACTGACTCCGGCGCCATCCTGTGTGCGATATCCTGTAATCTGTTTCTTAACTCTGCGTTCCATTATCCATTCCTCCTGTTTTCTTAAGCAGTGATACGAGCTGTATTTTTTCTTCTTCACTTAGAACTGCCAGCATATCAACAATCAGCTTTTCATTCTGAGGATAAACCTGATCGATCAAAGATTTTCCTTTCGCTGTGATGTGCAGAAGGCAGCGGCGTTTATCCTTTTTGTCCGTGAGCCTAACCAAGTACCCCCGACCTTCAAGATTGCGGATGATTACAGGAATGGTGCCGCTGGTGCTGAGAATTTTCTGCTGTACCTGTCCCACAGTGAGGTCCTCTTTGTGATAGAGTGCTTCCAGTACGGCGAACTGGCCCATGGTAAGATCATATTTAGAGAAGAGCCGTATTGATTCTTTATCAATTCGATTCACACTTCTGTGCAGACCAATCAAAATCTTCAGTTCCTGTTTTGTCATAGCGCCTCCTATATCTCTAACTAGAGATAATATATAGAGGAAAACGAATGTTCTCAAGCGTTATGCATTCGGCAAAAGAAAACATGATTATGCTGTACATATTCAGGTATCCGCCGTGAAGTAAACTTGATGAAGATGAAGAGGAGAATTTAACTATCAGGAATTCAAGTAGTTTTGATGAAAAAGTCTGAAA
>CALEMD010000213.1 GCA_937902945.1 uncultured Erysipelotrichaceae bacterium
AATTAACCATAATTAAAGGCTTCAGAGATTAGTCCGAAACCTTTAATTATGGTTAATTGTCAACTCTTTTTAATCTTCGCCAACGCTATATGAGCCATTATTTAAATATCCATAGAAGCATCCATCACCATCAGCATCTAATACAGTATATCGACCAGCTTCACTTTCAAATCCTTTAGAATCAACATAGTTCCACATTGCATTATCAACTTCGCCCATGCTCATGCAAGTAGACTGAGCTGGTGTAACGGGTGCTGCAGGTTGTGCCGGTGTTTCTGGTACTGCTGCAGTTCCGCTTCCGGAATTCGCAGAAGAAGCATTTGAACTACCGCTTTCTGCAGCGGAACTGGTTCCGGAGCCTGAATAACCATTAGATGATCCACTGTATGAATATCCGTTATCTGTTCCATTATTGCTTGGTGTCTCTTCGACCACTGCCTGATCTGCAACATTGACCGCAACATCCTTAGATACTTTGTTGCCGTTCTTATCTGCAGCATCAATAGTCACTTTATATGTGCCTGCAGTGCCTGTATCAACATTGCTTGTAATTGTATAGTATCCTGCTGCCGTTTCGGATACTTTATCCACTTTGGACAGGTCTCCATCAACCGGATCCTTAACACTCTTGATCACGCTTGCAGAATCGAATGTATCGCCAACGGTGAGATCATAAGTATCCTGATTTACTTCAATGATCGGATTCGTTGTATCCTTCACATTTACTGTACAAGTGAAGTCCTTTGACACTTCTTTACCATAGCTATCTTTATCTGTAACGGTATATTTGATTTCAACCTTGCCAACGGCAGAAGGATCTACTGTGGAAGGATCTGCACTGATCTGCAGATCATCATCTGTCTTATCTCCATTTGTTGCTTTCACAAAGGTCAAAGCATCTAAAGGAGAATTCTTAGAATACTCTACAGTATCCTTGTCCTTCAGTAATTGTACATTTAAAACACTTAATGCTTCATTGCTTGCATCAGTATGCTTCTTCTGATCTGTAGTATACCAATAGGTACCGGCACTGATACATCCTGCTGCAACAACGGCTGCAGTCAGACCAATAATCAGCTTTTTCTTGCTCTTAGATCGCTTATTTGTATCAGGAACTGTTTCCTGAGCAGGATTCTTACCTGTTTCAGCAGAAGCCTGTTCTTCTGAAACTTCCTTTACTTCTTTATCTTTCTCTTCCATTTTCTATCCCTCTTTCTATTCGGGGCGCAGCGCCCCCGATTCTTATCTGTGTCTTGTTCTTATTAATGGATGCTCTTGCATGAGATCTATTTCATCCTTAGCGGCATGAATCTCTGCAGTAACATCGTATTGCTTGCCTACGCTTGTGACATCAATTCTCTGAATGCTAGGTTCAAACCAGTAGAAACTATCCGTAAGTTCATACAGTAATGTATGGATTTCCTCTTTTGAACAGTCCTCAATTGAAACATACCCAGATCCTTGCCTATGCTCAAAGTGATTTTCTTCCATGAATCTGCGAATATCGGTATATGCATTCCGCCAGTTATCGCCATAGTTCTCTTCGAGCCGATGTGTATCAAGGTCAAAGTTTATTGCTTTCCTCATCTGTTCTTGTACCTAGCCCTAGTTGCAAGTACATCTCTATGACCATCATCAGGATCATCAATAGTCCAAACAGTGCAATATCTATCTATGATCTCCATAAATTCCAGCTGCAGCAATGTCTTATAGAAGGCTGCTTCATTGTCTTCCGTGTACTCACATTCAAAATGTCCTGTTCTCATATTAGAATCTAATTTATGATCAGCGAACACCTGATCCATATGGTCATAGATCTTATCCAGATCATATTCATCATCCTCAAGAGCATCGTCATCAAATTCAATATCCAATTTCAGTTTTGCCATGATGTAATCCTTTCCTGCGGGGGCGCTGCGCCCCCGATCATAATTCCATTGCATCAAGCAGAGATTCGAGGCTGTTTTTGTACTCTTCTGCTTCATCTTCAGTGATCAGTCCCCGATCACTTAGACTCTGCAGCGTATACATAG
>CALEMD010000214.1 GCA_937902945.1 uncultured Erysipelotrichaceae bacterium
CAAGCTTCATGAGTCTGCCTCAGTTCAAACCAGAATAAGCTTCCTTTTCCAAGTTCACTTTGAACGCCATATTCTGCATGATGTGTATCTAGAATTGCCTTAACAATCGCCAGACCCAGTCCGGTAGAATCTTTTGATCGGAAGAAAGACCTGGATGCTTTCTGATATCTATTCCATATAAGAGGCAGATCTTCTTTTGCAATTCCTTCGCCTTCGTCCTGAACTTCAACTCGAATGGTTTCATTTTCATCTTTAGACAGAGCTCTGATCCATATTCTGTGATTTTCCGGAGTATGCTTCAGTGCATTAGAAAGAAAATTGTATATAACCTGACCGATTTTTATCTCATCAGCATAGCAGGTCATGGTTTCCGGAGCCTCAATGATCACGGCAACCTTATCTTCATCAATCATCACCTGATTCAGTTCCACAATGTCACGAATTTTCTGCGACAGGTCAAAGTTTTTCAGATTCAGTTCATAATTGCCAGACTGCATTTTTGAAAGCTCGCTCATGTCCGTTACTAGATGGTTCAGATAATCTGTTTCCTTTATTATGACATTCAGATGTTCTTCCCTTTTTATTGGATTATTGCCGCTGATGTCCTTGATCATTTCTGCATATGCTTTGATATTCGTCAGCGGTGTTTTGATATCATGGGAGACATTGGCAATCAGATCTTTGCGAAGTTCATCAATGCGGGATATTTTTGTTCTTGCATCATTCAGCGTAGAAGCGAGTTCTTTTGTTTCTGTAAAAGAGCCTCCATCAAAGACCACGCTGTAATCTGCCTTTGCGAGCTGATCTGCTGACTTCTTCATATCTACAATAGGCTTTGTCAGCATACGGGATATATAAATTGATACAATAGATGCTGCAATAACAGCAATCACTGTATAAATGACATATTGGCTCGAGAAGAATCGAATAATGGAGTCTACAGGCTCAGTTGGAGAACTGACAAACATATAGTAATTGCCAAGATTCCCTTTTACAGTGCGTCCATAAAGGATCATATCCTGATTGGTCCGTCTATTTGCAAAATTTTCAGAGTATTCGCCTTCATTATCAACCAGCAAGCTTTTCAGATATGCCGGATCGGTAAAATTTCCTTCATCGATCTGTGTGGAATCATGAAAAACACAGCCTGAACCTAATGAATCGGCATCATATATCAGATTTCCTGTTTCGTTATATATTACAACACAGACGTTATTATCAACTGTAACCTGAAAGGCATTCGAAATATCATCGTCGCCGGTGATATTCGAATCAATCATATACCCTTGAATCTGTTCCGCTACTCTCTTAACTGTCTGTATTTTCGAATTGCGGTAATACGGCTTAACCATCGAATACTGCAGAACTCCAATCAGCAGTAGTATCATGATCGCAAAAAGGAAGAAAAACAGCCAGATATTGAAGCGGATCCCATGACGATCAAGCTTCAAACTTATACCCCATTCCGCGTACTGTTACAATGTGATCTCTATATTTTCCAAGATTATGCCTAAGCATTTTAACGTGTGTATCAACTGTTCTGTCGTCTCCGAAATAATCATAGTCCCAGACTTTTTCAAGAAGATTTGTACGCGACAGTGCAATATTCCGATTCTTGACCATGTATAGAAGCAGATCGATTTCCTTCGGCGTCAGATTTGCTTTTTCGCCATCAACTGTAACGCTTCTTCCTTCTACATCGATAACAAGGCCATCGAATTTCAGAATCTCATTTTCATGCTTGCGGCTGCGATCAAGTACAACTTTTACGCGTGCCATCAGTTCTTTAGGTGAAAAAGGCTTCACTACGTAATCATCCACACCAAGTTCAAAACCAAAAAGCTTATCGTATTCTTCCTGTCTTGCACTCAGCATGATAATCGGTATTTTCTTAATTTTCTTGATTTGTTTGCAAGCAGAGAAGCCATCAAGTTTTGGCATCATGACATCCAGTATGACACAGTCGTAGTCATTATCTGTCACTTTGTCTAAAGCCTGCAGTCCATCTGCTGCTTCATCTGCTTCATATCCATTCAGCTGTGCGTATTCCCGCACAACTTCTCTGATACTCTGTTCATCATCTACTATAAGTATACGAGTCATTTTTTCACCTTCGTTCTATTTGTATATACTGCCTGCAGTTCATTGCATAAACATGAACCATCTTCCGATATTCTACCATGAAAGCGGATATATGTACCTTCACAAGATCCTGCTGTTTGTTTCTGTACAGAGATGGCATAACCGCCATATCCAGTTCCGCAGTCTCATCAATCACTTTAAGAAAAGCCATCATCTCTCCTTTGCGAGTCCGATGAGGATGAACATTGGAAATCATAGCGAAACTGTAAATCTCATTGCGAAGATTCTTAACTTGGATCAGACTCTGATCCGTAATCCCAAGCAGCTTTCGAATGTGAATAATCGGCGCCGGTCCAAGACAGAATCCCAGTGCATTCTTTTCGTTCTCTGCTCTTTCTTCTTCACTGTCCTGCATCTTCATCATAACCGGCTTAGAAACAAGTCCAAGATCTATTGAGCATTGTCCGTTCTGATCTATTTTTACAAGTTCAGCATAATTTTCTGCATCATCAAGAGCATGCAGCAGTGTTTTTCTGCTCTGCTGAAAGCAATCTAAAGCGCCTGCATAGATCAGCTGTTCAAAAGCTCTGCGGTTGATTTTATAAAGAGACATTCTTGCCGAAAAATCAAACAAGTCGGTATAAGGTCCTTTCCTGCGTTCTTCAGCGATCTTCATCGCCACCGCAAAGCCGACATTTTTGATCATTGACAGAGGCAGAAGGATGCTTCTTTCCGACTGGATGCATCTTTCCGCACTTCGATTTATGTCAGGCCCTTCAATTTTGATATTGCGGTGTATGCATTCATCAATATACTGTGTGCACTTATCCTCATCACCTATGACACCGTCAAGAAGTGCCGAATAGAAGTATAAAGGATATTTGCATTTCAGATATGCCTGCGGATAAGCAATCATTGCATACGCAACTGCATGCGATTTATTAAATCCATAGCCAGCAAATTTCTGGATCATATAAAACAGTTTTTCAGCTGTTTCTGATGGATATCCATTCCGAATGCATCCGCTGATGAATTCAGATTTCATAGAAATAATATCTTTCTCTTTTTTCTTTGCCATAGCTCTGCGCAGAAGATCTGCTCTGCCCAGCGTAAAACCGGCTGCAATCTGAGCAACCTGCATAATCTGTTCCTGGTAGATCATGACACCATACGTATCCTTCAGAATCGGCTTCAGTTCTTCTGCCGGATACTCTATCTTTTCAGGATTCTTTTTGTTCTGCAGATACAGCGGGATATTCTCCATAGGACCTGGTCTGAATAATGCCAGAGCTGCGGCAAGTTCATCAAAACTCCGCGGCTGCATTTTCTTGATCAGATTTTTCATACCTTCAGATTCAAGCTGAAAGACTCCGAGCGTATTGCAGTTGGAGATCAGATCAAATGTTTCCGCATCATCCTCGGGAATTCCATATACAGAAAAATCAGGATCGCTTCTGCGTATATTCTTTACAATCTCATCTGTAATTGTCAGATTTCTCAGCCCTAGGAAATCCATCTTTATCAGTCCGCGCTCTTCTAGATATTCCATGGTGTACTGGCATGTCTTCATGCCGTCACTCATCTGCATAGTCGGAACAACCTGCTCTAAAGGAAGTTCGCTCATCACTATGCCGGCTGCATGTATGCTGCAGTGGCGTGGCATTCCTTCCATTCTTAAGGCATAGTCGAAAAGGATCTGATATTGTTTTTCTGCATGAACAATCTGATTCAGGCGGCTGCTTTGCTTTAGAGCGGTTTTCAGCGTCATCCGCGGTGTATTTGGAATCAGCCGGCAAAGTGTGTCAATTCCTCTTGCCGGAATATTCAGAACCTTGCCAACATCCCTCAGTACCTGCCGCGCACCGAGAGTTCCAAATGTAACAATATTGGCAATATGATCCTGTCCATACTTCTGATATACATATTGGATAACTTCATCTCTGCGATTATCAGGAAAGTCCGTATCGATATCCGGCATTGAAATTCTTTCTGGATTTAGAAAGCGTTCAAATATCAGATGATGGCGGATCGGATCTACCTGAGTGATGCCTAGTGAATAAGCTACAAGTGAACCTGCGGCACTGCCTCTTCCAGGTCCCACAAAAATATCCTGTTTTCTTGCAAAGCGGATAAAATCCCAGACAATCAGAAAGTAGTTTTCAAAATGCATCTGCAGTATAATCCGCAGTTCATATTTCAATCGGCTCAAATATGCAGGATTATCCTGTCCCTGAAGCCGCTTTTTCAGCCCGGCAAGGCACAGCTGTGTCAGATACTGACCTGCTGTCAATGGCGCCGGTGCTTGATAAACTGGCAGACTCGTCTTCTCAAGATTCATATCTGCATTGCATTCGCTGCTGATTAAATCCGTTGCGGCAAGATCATCCGCATCATATATTTCTTCCATCTGCTGTATAGATCGCATAAATCTGCCCTTTACTTTTGGAAGAGACTTTTCATTCAGTGTTTTCTGAAGCCGTATACCGCAGGCTATCTGATAGATCGCATCATCGTTTTCATTCAAATAGTAGATTTTATTAACCGCGGCTGTTCTGATTCCAAGCGGCTGGCAGCATCTTTTAAGCAATGCATTCTTGATTTTCCAAAGTCCTGATTCCTGATATGAAAGTGCCATGTAGAATGGCGGCAGTTCATTCTTCATCAGTGAAAGCTTCTGTCTCAGAGCATCCCGGTCTTCACGGATCAATTCACTGTCTATAAATCCCCCTTCACCGTATGCTATCAGAACACAGTGCTGTGCAGCAGTGCAAAGCTGTTCATATGAGGCCGGCTGGTCATTCTCACAAAGTGCCGAGCTTAGATGAATTAGATTCTTTAATCCTGTATTATCTTTTGCAAGCAGAAGAAATTGAACAGTCTGTTCATGATAAAGAATATCTGCTTCTAAGCCGAATATCGGTTTTATGCCTTCGCTGCGGCACGCTTTTAAAAAAGCAGGTGCTCCATGCATTGTATTATGATCGCTCAGGACTGCCGCTGCAAAACCCATTTTTTTGGCCTGCGAGGCAATCTCAGCAATGCGTATTGTACTGTCTAAAAGCGAGTAATCGCTTCGTATCATCAAATGTACTGTCATGAATATATTTTATCATGAACTGCAACGATTTACATTTATACCGCGGCAGTTTAAAATAGATACGAGGTATTCAAATATGAAAATTGCGTATGTCACAGACAGCGGTACTGGAAAATCAATCAGTGAACTGGCGGCTGACGGAATAATCAGTGTTCCTCTTCAGATAACTGAAGGATCAACTACCTATCAGGACATGGAGAATTACAATAAGAACGACTGCATACAGGACCTTCTTAAGGAAAAAACAATGTCCACTTCACAGCCTGCTTATGGCGTTGTTGAGGAATGCTTCCGTTCTCTCAAGTCACAGGGTGCAGAACTCATTATTGCTGTTCCTATCTGCAACGGGCTATCCGGAACTATAAGCACTATGACGGCTGTTGCCGCTTCATTGAATATGCGTATCATATGTGTTGATACATATGTCACTGCGGTTGTACAGGAATATCTTATCAAGCGGATCAAAAAAGCATACGAAGAAGGCAAATCTGATCTTGAAATCAAGCTGATCTGTGATGAAGTGATTGCTTCTGCAAATACAATTCTAGTGCCTTCAGATCTCAATCATCTAGTGCGCGGAGGCCGTCTTACCCCGCTGGCAGCAATGATGGCTGGTTTTCTGAAAATTGTGCCAGTTCTGCGCATAAACAAGGCAACCGGCGGCCGTATTGATACCTGTGATAAGGTTCGCACCTACCGCAAAGCAATGTCGCGGGTCATCGAAATCATGAAGAAAGATCCTATTGATGAGCATTATTCCATTACCATTGCCCATGTCAATGACGTAAAGAATGCTATGTCTTTCTATCATATGATTCAGGAAGCATTTCCTAAAGCTTCAACCCAAGTCATAGAGCTTTGCAATGTAGTCGCCTGTCATACAGGTCTAGGCTGCCAGGCTATTCAGTATTTCAAGCAGGTCTGAGGACCTGCTTTTCCATATAATTAAGATATGTGGTAAAATGGTTATTCGTTCAGGAGGACCACATCTATGGATGAATTCAGCAGCAACCATAAGGATACTGAAAATCAGAATCCTGTTCATTCGAATACCGATTTAAAAGCAGAGCAGACAGATCGTTCTGCTGACACAGATACAGTCACAAAGATCTATGCCCCTGTTCACGATCCTGAGCACAAGATCATTGATGATCAAAAGAAACGCAATAAGGCAAAGAAAAAACAGAGACGTTTTGCCATACTGACATCTTTTCTAGTAGTTCTAGTGGTGATCTGCATCATTGTTGCAACTGCTGCCGGTGTCATTTTTGTCAAGATGATTGAAGATTCGCCAGTGATCAACGTCTCCGATTTTGTTGGTCAGGAATCCACAAAAATCTATGATGATGAAGGTACTCTTGTCACAGAAATCGGAACATATCTGCGAGAAAACATCACTTATGATAAATGTCCGGAATCCCTAGTTGATGCTTTTCTATCCATTGAAGACTCTAGATATTTTGAGCATTTTGGCTTTGATATACCGCGTTTCACAAAGGCAATACTTGAAAACCTTAAGAACAGAGACTTTTCTCAAGGCGGCTCAACATTCACTATGCAGCTTGTCAAAATGACATATTTTCAGGATGATACAACCGGCACAACAGCAAATAAGAGCATAGATTACAAAGTGCAGCAGATCTATCTTGCAATTGAACTTGAGACGCAGCTAGACAAGAAAGAAATATTCCAGCTCTACATGAACAAACTGAACTTTGGCGGAAATGTCCGCGGTGTCCAGAAAGCTTCTATATACTATTTTGGAAAAGACTCAACAGATCTCAGCCTAAGCGAATCTGCACTTCTTGCCGGGCTGATCAACATGCCTAATACATACAATCCATACAGCTATCTTGACTATGCAACAGACCGCAGGAATCAGGTCCTTGATTCCATGGTATACCATGGATATATCACTCAGAATGAATGCGACCTTGCAAAAACCATCAAAGTTGAAGACCAGTTAGTTGGTGAAAACCGAAGTGCTGCTGAAGGATCACAGTACCAGTCCTATATTGATACCGTTGTATCCGAAGCGCAGAAAATGACAGGAAAAGACCCTACTGTGTATGGAATGGAAATTCACACATATATGAATCGAACTGTTCAGGACACAATCGATTCCATACAGAATGGTGATACCACTGTACAGTTTCCTGATGAACTCATGCAGGTAGCAATGATATCCATGAATAATCAAACCGGCGCTATTATAGGCATAGGCGGCGGCCGAAATTATGACGGCGCAAGACTTCTAAACCGAGCAACTTCACAGTACAAGCAGCCAGGCTCTTCAGTCAAACCGATTCTATCCTATGCACTTGCATTTGAATATCTTGGCTATTCAATGGATGAGATCCTTATCGACAAGCCAATTACCTACCCAATGGAAAGCAGAGTCTTAGTCAACTTCAACGGACAATATGAAGGTGATATAACAATTAAGGATGCTGTCGGCAAATCACTGAACATACCAGCTATTCTCACATTGGAGAAAGTAGTCGATAAAATTGGAAGCAATAAAGTTGCTGATTACCTGCAGTCAATCGGATACACACGTGTTACAGATGACAATTTCCATCTCTCGTATGCAATCGGCGGAACAACATTTGAAACAACTGTTTATGAAATGGCCGGCGCTCACGCAATGATCATCAATGACGGTGTATACAATGAACCGCATACTATTGAAAAAATTGAAATGACTGACGGATCAGAATACTATCCGCAGAACCAGAATCGCCAGGTACTCAGTTCTGGCAGTGCATATCTTACAGCCATGCTGATGGAGAATAACGTTTCCGGTCCTTATTTCAACTACATGCAGATTCTAAAACGCGATTATCCAGTTTACGCAAAGACCGGAACTACAGACTGGGGCAGTGATGGTCTGCAGTATGGAATACCTAAAGGTGTAGCTAAAGATAAATGGATGATATCGTCTACCTCTCAATATACGAATGCTGTCTGGATTGGATATGACATGGCACAGAGCGGTGAGCAGACATACTTCACATCCTATAAGAGCAGTCTGAATATTCCAGGCAACATCAACAAGCTTCTGCTTGATTCTGAAGACACCATAAGTGATACGATCCCAACAGGCGTTGAAAAACCAGATGATGTTGTGGATTCGACATATGTTTATGGTACTTATCCGCATGTAACAGCAGAGGATTGGATGGACAGCAGCACAATCATTACTTCACAGGTATCTGCTGCCGGTCTGAAAAATCAGCCGCTGATCAGTTCCAGTGAATACTTAGAAACCGAAGCTCCTGTATTGAATGGCATAACAGCAGTAATCGGCAATGATGGTTACCTGACTGTATCCTGGGACACCAATTCAAATACTTGCACTGACGGAAAACGCAATATCTCTTTGCATGATGATTATAACAATATTGATATGTGGGGCGCCTGCCTAGCAGATCTGACATGGCTGACAAGCGGAAACGGCAATACATTCTGGGCTACCGTTTATAATGACGACTACGAAGTGGCTCAGATTACCAGTGACAGCGGATACTATCATGACTGGCCTGCAGACATGTGGGGAACAGTCAAAGTCTGCGGCGGTTTCTCCAATGAAAAAGGCACAAGTGAAACAGTCTGCACTGTCGCCACCTATGAACCGGCACCAGCCGAATAAAATCAAGTCATCAAAAAAAGGAACTCTGAGGAGTTCCTTTCAATTTGTCTCTGACTTAAGATCTCTGCTCATCAATCGCTGAATGGCATCTGCAGGTGTTTCATTTTCATATAGAACACGATACATCTCAGTTGTTATCGGCATGGATATATTCCGTTTCTGTGCCTCTAGATATACTGCTTTGCAAGCAAATATGCCTTCTACAGTTTTTGTGTTGCTCTTCAGAAAACCTGCAGCATCACCTGATTTGCCTATTGCATAACCAGCCATGAAATTTCGTGAATGCTGAGATGTGCAGGTAACGATCAGATCACCAACTCCATCAAGTCCAAGATATGTTTCTGATTTTCCGCCCATTGCGGATCCAAACCTTGCCATTTCTGCGAGGCCGCGGGTCATCAATGCAGCTCTAGCGTTATCACCCTGGCCTATTCCCTCAAGGATGCCGCTGGCAATTGCCATGATGTTCTTAACTGCAACTCCGTATTCTGCACCAATTACATCTGTGTTTCGATAAACTCTGAAATACGAATTGGAGAAGAGTTCCTGTATTTCAGCGGCAGCAGTTTCATCTTTACAGACAGCGTTGATTGCCGTCAATAGACGAAGTATCACCTCTTCAGCATGGCTTGGGCCAATCAATGATACGATTCCCCTTCTTTTATCAGCAGGAATATTCTGTTCAAGAACTTCACTCAGCCGCTGGTGAGTCACAGGATGAAGACCTTTAGCAACATTCACAATCAGAACTGGATGATCAATGATTTCTGCCGCCTTTACTGCAGTTGATTCTATTGCGGCTGTTGGCACAGCAAACAGAATCATCTCTGCATCATGAATGCAGTTCATATCACTGTATGCCTTAATATTCTCATTTATTTCACAGTCAAAATACTTAGAATTATGATGTCTGCAGTTTATATCATCAACTTCTTCACTGCTGATTCCATACATCTTCACATCATTTCCGTTGTCACTGAGTACCTGTGCAAGGGCCGTCCCCCATGAGCCAGTACCAAGAATTGCACACTTCATTCACTAGCCTTCTTTCTCGCAATTACACGTATCGGTGTTCCTTCAAAATCAAATGCTTGGCGCAGCTGATTTTCAATAAATCGTTCATACGTAAAGTGCATAAGCTCCGGATCATTGCATGACAGCACAAATGTAGGAGGTGCTATAGCTACCTGCGTTGAGTAGTAAATTCTCAGGCGGCGTCCATTTCTTGCTGGAGCCGGCGTTGTAATCTGTGTATCAGCAATGACATCATTCAGTACATTTGTTGCTATTCGTCTCTGCGAGTTCTCATATACTCTTTCAGCCATCGGTATGACTGTATTGACCCGTTGTCCAGTTGCTGCTGAAATAAAGATAATCGGTGCATAGGAAAGGTACAGGAATTCATCTCTGACCTTCTTAGTAAATTCATTCATGGTATGTGTATCTTTTTCGACGGCATCCCATTTATTTACAACAATCACTACAGGCTTTCCTGCATCATGTGCATAGCCAGCAACGTGTTTATCCTGTTCTCTGATGCCGGCTGCGGCATCGACTAGAAACAGTGCAACATCGCATCTTTCAATTGCTTCCATAGCCCGCAGAACAGAGTATTTTTCAATGTTCTCATACACTTTTCCGCGTTTGCGTATTCCTGCTGTATCAACGATGACATATGGTTTTCCATCATGCGTAAACGGTGTATCAATCGCATCTCTTGTTGTTCCCTGTATATCAGAAACAATGACTCTGTCTTCTTTGAGAATACTGTTTACCAAAGAGGATTTGCCAACATTCGGCTGACCTATCACTGCAATGGCAATACCATGTTTTTCTGTCTCGGGCTGTTCATCAGGAAATGCTTCAATGCATGCATCAAGCACATCGCCTATGCCAATGCCATGAACACCGCTGCAGGCAATCGGCTCGCCAATTCCTAAAGCATAGAATTCATAGATACTGTCCAGGCGTTCTTTGCCGTCGACTTTATTTACCGCTAATACAACTGGTTTTTTCTGTCTGTGCAGAATGCCGGCAATAAAGCGATCATCATCGCACAATCCTTCTTTTCCACTTACAAGGAACAGTATTACATCTGCTTCATTCAAAGCAATTTCTACCTGTGCTCTTATCTCTTCCTGATAAGGCTGATCCTTCAGCTGTATTCCGCCTGTATCAATGATCTTGAATGGATGTCCTGCCCATTCAGAAGATGCATAAATTCTATCCCTTGTGACACCTGCCTGATCGTCAACAATAGAAACCCTTGAACCTGCCATACGATTAAAAACTGTTGATTTGCCAACATTCGGTCTTCCTACAATTGCGATTGTTCCTGTATTCATTTTCCGTCTCCTGAAGAAATCAGCGGCTTCACTATGTTCATGATTGCATTTACCACTTCATCAATGCTCATATATGAACTGTCAATTTCAATAGCATCATCCGCTTTTTTCAGTGGCGAATTTTTTCTGTTAGTATCCTGCTTATCTCGCTGTTCGATTTCTATTTGAATTTCTTCTTTACTCTTATCTGTGATGCCTTTTTTCATATTCTGCAGCCAGCGTCTTTCTGCTCTCGCTGAAGAAATAGCAGTAAGAAATATCTTGGCTTCCGCATCTTTCAGCACAACCGTGCCTATATCTCTGCCATCCATGATGAAACCTTTGCTTTCAGCCATAAACTGCTGCCGTCTGACAAGATCTTCACGCACACGCTTCAATTTAGAAACATCGCTTGCGGCCATACTGATGCTATTGCCGCGGATTTCGTCAGTTACATCACTGCCATCAAGACAGATGCCGCCCTCAGGCGTCATCTGTATATCTGTTTCTGCAAGCATTCGGCATACCGCATCCTCATCATTTAGAGGAATATTCTCCTGCATTGCCTTCAATGCTGTGCACCTGTACATTGCTCCAGTGTCAAGATGAACATAGCCGAGTATTACAGCCAGTCTGTCAGCAATCGTACTTTTTCCCGCACCGCTTGGTCCATCAATTGCAATATTGATTTTCATCCGCCAATAACTCCTTTCGAAAGCATAATCCAGTAGATGACAACCATTAAGACAACTGCTAATGCAAGAATCAGAACGATTAAAACGAAGTTCAGAATACGATTCGTATGCTTCATTTTATCACTGACTTCTGTCAGATTATCCTCATAGTCATCCAACTGTGCCCGCATCTGTGTTGTTTCATTCAGCAGCTGCTGTCTAGCTGTACGATCAGCTTCAAGATGCTGACCAATAGTGTTATTGATTGCTGTATCGGACACTGTCTGGTCAGAATGGTTGACTAAATTCTGCACTTCAGTGGCTATATCTGCTGTATCCTGTTTCATCGCATTTTGCAGAGGACTGCCCGCAGGTGCGTTGAAATCTTCTGTATCTTCCTGATCCCATAGTTTATTGCTTCGCATTACCGGAATTTCAGTAGTATCTTTCGCCGCAGGCTGAGACTGAAACTTTCTTGTGCTTTCCTGTTTTTGATTTGGATATGGTTTTACAGGTTCCGGTTTTTCTCCGTGAATAGACTTCAATATGTTCAGATTTGTGTTTGTGCTGTATGCATTGCCCTGATCAATGTTATATTGCTTTACTTCACGGATATACTGATCAAGATAATCATTTTCTTCTGTCTGCATATTGTCAGAATCATCTTTAAAGCGCTCTGTGTTAAACAAAAGATCCTCGCTTCTGCTGCCGGCTTGATTCTGATCTAGAGACTGTCTGCGCCTTGAGTGTATTGGATCATGCTGGGAGCTGTCTGACACTTCTCTATCAGGTGCAGCAAAATTTGCAGAGTCTATTCGATTCAGCCGTTTCTCTAGATTCTGGATATCTCTGCTTCTCGTTTCAGTTTCCGTGCTGTTCTGCAACTGGTTCCGAAGATCCTCGAATTTTGCTGTACGTGAGTATTTCGTCATAAAAGTTCTCCCAATTATTTACTGCTATTATAGCATAATTGTGCAGTGATAAAGCCTTTGTCTCTACTGTCCGCGATGAAGAAGAACGGATACGCGTTTATACAGCAGCATTGTCAGAATACCAGTAGCCACAGCCTTTATAAGGTTGAATGGTACTGTCGCTAAAAGAACAAATGTCAGTTTGTCTTTAATTAATGGAATAAGAACCGATCCCATTTCAATCAGAGTATCCATTGGCAGATGATAAAAATACGAGTATGCAGGCAGCAGAACAGCATAATTCATGATTGCCCCAACAGCTATCATGCATAAAGATCCGATAATCATTCCGCGCAGAGCATTTTTTTTGTTCTTTTGTTTTCTGTATATTGCTGCAGCTGGCACACAGAGAGAAACCCCAATAATGAAATTTGCAATTTCTCCAACATATGCAGTCTTTGAACCTTCAAACAATATATTCAGTACAATTTTAATTGCTTCGATTATTAAAGCAGCTCCAGGTCCCAATGCAAATCCACCAATGAGAACTGCAACCTCGCTGAAATCCAAAGAATAGAAGCTAGGCAGAAACGGCAGAGGGAAATCAAGATACATCAGTACAAAAGCAATAGCAGACAGTACAGCAATTTTGGCAATTTCATTCGTAGACAATCCTTTTCTTTTTGACATAAAGGTCCTCCATATCCTCTTCATTAAAAAAGAGGTCTTATGATAAAAACCTCGGGTTAAATCAACTCTTTCATCCAGACTTTACTGTCGCCATCGGAGTTTCACCGATTCAATCTGCCTTGCAGACTCGCGGGGTTTACCGCCGGTCAGGTATTTCACCTTGCCCTGAGTTTTATCGAAAATATTATAGCAGATTCATTGCAGAAGGAAAGAAATATCGTCATGCACTAATGATCGTATTTACAATTTTCAGCATATCGGAAGCACAAACAGCAAGCCACAGCCAAAACCAAAGTGTATCTGTGAATCCTATTGCTGCCGCAAGTGAGAGCCTGCCATAAAGATTCAATTCTGCCACCATATCAATCGATGCAATAATAAGAATAATGTTAAGCGCAAGTGCAGAAATAAGCCCTGCAGTGCCAACTGCAAATCCAAACAGAAAGAGTATGAAAGCAAAGAAATATGCAGCCGCTGCAGGATAGCACAAGCAGCTGTAAACACGGATCCATTTATTCAAATCAATCTGTATCTTAAAACACTTGACTGAAACATATAGGAAAAGATATAAAATTCCTTCAAAACCTATCAGAAGCACTATCATACGTAAGTACAGCCACACAGCATCTGTAAACAGCATACGTACAAAACTGAACTGGTAGCTGTTGATTGCCATAACATTCAGCATTGTAAAGACTATGCAGATCAAGCAGTCTTTTAGCACAATCATTGCAATATGTCTTCGCAAGAATTTACCTTCAATTGCAGCTTCATGTTTCATTTGATCGAATGGTTTGTCAATCAGAGTTTTCACTTTATCATAGAAACTACCGCTTTTATTCGGAATCTTAATAGTAGATTTGTCACTGAAAGAATTCTCAATTTGACTTTCTTGAAACTGCGTCTCTGATTCCTTCTTGATTATATTTTCTTCTATTGAAGTCTTTTCGATTTTTTCCTGTTCGATTGTATTGGGCGCAGCTTTTGCCATCCTGCTCCCCCGTTTTGCCTGATATGTTCTATGTGTAGGTTTTTTGCTGTAACTCCTGCCTGATTTGCTCATACTTGCCTCTTTCCAATGAATTAAGAGGGCTGCAATAAGCCCTCTTGGTCTAGCTTGCATGTATTTCTGCAAACATCTGTCTTTTCAAACAAAAATGTGCTTTTCAGCACATTTTAGATCATGCTCTGCCTGAATACTTACCGTCAGCAGTTGATATGATAACCATCTCTCCATCCTGAATGAACAGAGGAACTTTGATTTCCAATCCTGTCTCAACCTTTGCATTCTTAGTTGCTGAAGTTGCAGTATCACCTTTAACAGCCGGTTCACATTCTGTAATCTTCAATTCAACTTTATCCGGAAGAATAACACCAAGAATTTCATTTTCATACATCATGATGTTAATATTGTCATTCGGCTTCATGAACTGCATTTCCCATTTCAGCTTGTCTTTTGCAATTTCAATCTGCTCATAGGTTGTGTTATCCATAAATACGAGTGACTCGCCTTCGTCATAAAGATACTGCATTTCCTTTTTGTCAATGCGAGCCTGTTCAACTTTATCACCGCCTGTAAAGGAGATTTCATTAATAACTTCTGTGCGAAGGTTCTTGACCTTTACCTTTACAATCATCTGACGCATTGCTGTTTTATTATGAGCGATATCCAGTACAGTGAATATGTTCCCCTGATACTCAAACGTCGTTCCCGGTTTCAAATCATTTACAATAATCATTTATTTCACGCTCCTACCTTTATCTATTGTAAAGATAAGCGTTTTTTTGTCAATGAATTTTCAGATATAGCCAGCCAACGCTATGAATCAAAAACATTTATTCTAACCGTATCATATTCATATATCTGTTTCTTTTCATTGCTGTATTCAATGACTATTTCCTGTGGCAGTCCTGAAAGTACCTCAGCATGAAGCTCGTTTTCGACAATTGTCAGAGAATATGCAATATTGCCGCTTTCATATATCCCTTCTTCTAAGCTATTGCCTATCAGCATGCATTTTATATGAGATAATACGGCATTTTCCTGCGCTGAATACTTTTTGTCCTGGCTCATATTCATTGCAGCTGAAAGCTGATATGAACAGCAGGCCGCAATCGCCGCAGTCCACGTGCAGATATACATAAAAACCACCAGGAACATACTGCTTATAAACCCCTTTTTATTCATGAATAAGCGGTTTTTCAAACAGTTCTCCTTCTCTTTCATACCGTATCATCCAAATGTGCATTTCTTTGTAAAATTCTGCACCATCTATATCTTCAAGATAAATCTGCGTTCCCGGCGCAAGGATCAGATGTCTGTTAGTCAGATAAAGTTCTGCAGATTCATATTTGCGAACAAATTGCAGACTGTATCCATCTGTTTCAATGCTGCTTGCCGCATTCAGAATATGGCGAAGCTGAGACAGAGCTATTTCATCCTGAATATGCTGATCAAACATTCTTCTATGTAACAGAAGTTTTATACAGTCTGCACAAAGAGGAATGAACAGACAGGCAATGAATAAACTCAGCAGTGCCTGGCTTAGTATGAATCCTTCTCTTCTGCTGTTTCTTCGCATTTTTTCTCCGCACATTCCGCTTCTATTGATTCAATTGACTGTATGTCGCTGATATACACTGCATCTGATTCAAGCATCTTTTCTTCAATTGATTTATTTGTGTAATATTCCTGATTTACTGTGTAAAAAGCTAAGGTAGACATACTTATGGCTATAGCCACACAGATTAAGGCATCTGTTAAAACAAAACCATTCTTATGGAAATACAAGTCTTCCTCCTCCAAGTTCAATGATCACAGTTTTTATGATGCCATTATGAACAAATTGAATTGTTCTTGCAGAATTGATATTGCCCTTGCTGTTAAACACGATTTCTTCATTGATGCTTCCGTTTGGATCTTCATACACAACGCTTTGTGCTTCAGCAATAGCTTTACTCTGCAGATAAAGGTATCGATATGGAAAAACCTTGAATTCTGTATCCGGAACTGCTGCACTTTTGATAAATATCGTCGAAAGCAATGAAATCACAAAAATCACCAGACACAGTTCAAGAAGTGTAAATCCTTCAGCCTGCCTGTGCCTGTCCATCATGTATGCTGATTGCTTCTCCGCTCTGGCATTCTGTCTGCTGCTCACTGATAAGACCAGCCTGAACTAGATCAGATATGCTGCTTGGCAATTCATCAAAATCCAGCTGATACTGCAGAATTGCAGAATCAACCACTTTGAGCTGAGCGCTGCAGCCTTTCTTTCCTACTATACCTATTACTTTCTGAATATTCGGTACTGTTAACAGAAACAGAATTGAGATTATGCATATTACAATCACCATTTCTAAAAGAGTAAATCCATCTTTATTCTTTCTTGTTTTCATATTAATCCTTTCTACATCTGTGAAAGCATTGTCATCGGCAGCATCAATGCCTGATATATTACTATCAGAATAAGTCCAATTGAGCAGTAGCTTACTGCCTGTACCGCTTTTGTAAATATGCGGCTCTGTTTAAGCAGCCGATAGGAGCTCATCTCAAGATAACCTTCCAGCATTTTTTCCATGTCTGAAGAATACAGAGCAATCTTGAAAAAACGTTTTAATGAAGTATCTATATAGATACTGTTGACGGCGGCTTCCATTCGTTCACCGTCCATAAGCGAACTATCAATTTCTGAAGCAATAAATGCGACCAGCGGTTTATACGTCATTCCTTTCAGAATTTCCATACTCTGCTTAGTCTTAATGTCCATCCGTATGCATTCAAGGAAAAATCTGACAAAATCCTGAGATGCTTTCTGTATCCAAATAGAATCAGGAAAGAGCTTCTGCATAGCACAGTAGCCTCTCACCATATTTTTTTTCTGGACAAGATACAAATAGAGAATAAACGCTGCCGCTGATCCAACAGCAAGTACTGCTGCAATGATCTGAATAATCATCTGAAGAAATTCAAAATCTGTTCCTGCTGTATGAAAGCTAATCATCAGCCCATTCAGCGATGGAAGAATCACCATATTGAATATCATGGCTCCTGCTATTGTCAGAACAAGCATCATACATGGATAGATCAATCCTTTTCTATAAATATCTTTCTGTTTCTTCTGATCATTTACAACAGCTATGCTTAACTGCAAACTCTGATGAAAAGGAAGATACTGAATAAAACCGGAAAAATAGGGCTTCAATGACAGTGGGCAGTACATGGCGAAGAACTCTGCTACTCGTTCTCCATTCTGAAGTCTTTCCTTTATCAACTGCAGACATTGACTGTTTCTCTTTTCTTCAGCAATATGCATGGCATCTGAAAGAGTGAACCCATTATTCATCAAGCGTATCAAATTCTCGCAATCCTCACTGCTGAGGGATATCCTGCTCTGCCTGTCTGCTGTCAATCTGACCGTTCTTAACGGCAATCCTAATTTTTTCAGCAAGTGGACAGAACTGATCACTGGTTTTCTGATTTTTGAAATAATAAGAGGTCTCCTTCCTGTCCATAATTTCGTATATACCTGTTTTTCTGTGGTCAGATGTATCATACAGCCGCTGATTGCTTATGCCGCAGAGGACATCTGAAAGCTGGTTTCTTGAAACATTCAGTTCAAGCATTCTCTCAATTCCATTCACAATGAATACTGCTTAGAACTAAGTGCCCTGTAAGTGCGCATCTTACAGCCATCTGTGCCGCTTGTGAGTCTCTGATTTCTCCGATCAGAATTATATCGGGATCATGTCTCATAAGCTGTTTGATGCCTTCGGCATAGCCCATATGCTGCTTTTCATTGATTTGAAGCTGAACAAAGTGTTCACTGTAAACTTCTATCGGATCTTCCAAAGTGAATATTTTTTTTCCTTCTGTTTCATTCAGCACTGTATACAATGCTGTTGTTTTCCCTGATCCGGTTGGACCAGATATCAGATACAGTCCGCTTCTGTTGCCGGTTATGCCTTTAAGCCATTGTGTTTGAATCGGATCAGCAGACAGACTGTCTACAGTCAGCAATGAATGATTGTTCAATATGCGCATAACGCCGCTTGTCATCTGATAGCTGCTGATCAGTGCAAAACGCAGAGATAGAACTGTTCCGTCAACATCTTCTTCAAAACTTCCTGTCTGCGGATACAAAGTATTGCTGACATCCAAATTTGCTCTGTATAGAAGATATCTGAAGAATCTTCCATCTTCTTCCTTTTTCTTCAGTTCACGTATCACTCCGCGAACACGCATTTCAATCTTTAGAGAATCATTTCTGTCCAGAGCGAAATGAATATCAGTAACATGATGTCTGAGTGCAATGCGCAGACATTCAATCAGTCTGTCATGCATTGTATTCCTCCTTTCACTGCTTATATATGCATATTGGCATTCTTCCCCTTCTGCAAAAAAAAAGAAACGGATTTTCCGCTTCTTCTTTATTCTTATAAATACTGTGCAAGATATGGATTCGTTTTCTTTTCCTGCTGAAGTGTACTTTGAGGACCGTGACCTGGATAGATTGTCAGATCATCGGTCATTGAAGCTATCATCTTCAATGAATCAATCATCTGTTCCTCACTTCCCGAAAACAGATCCGTTCTGCCAATATCACCGGCAAAGAGTGTATCTCCAGTAAATAAGACATCTCGGTAACGGAGCAGTATGCTTCCCGCTGTATGTCCTGGAGTATGTATGATTTCAACTTTGAAGGATCCTATTGTCTGCTTCCCTTCTTTCAGTTCTGAAAGAGGACGATATATTGGCTGCTCATAGGAACGTCCATAGGGGTTCTTCTGTACAAGGATCCAGTCCTGCGGGTGAAGAAAGATAGGACAGTCATACGCCTCAGCTATATCATCTGCAGCTCCAGTATGATCGCAGTGTCCATGCGTCAGAACTACCGCGTCTGCCGTTTCATCTTTATCAATCTTCTTCATAATCAGTGCTGGATGCCTTCCCGGATCAATCAGAAGCACATGTCCGCGATCATGCAGAACGTAGCTGTTTTCATCAAATTGACCTATTGGGAGTATATCTATTCTCATATTTTAAAAAATAACCGACATCGGTTATTTTTTCTCCTTATGAACAGTCATTTTTTTGCACTTAGGGCAATATTTCTTGACTTCCATTTTCTCAGTATGTGTGCGCTTATTTCTTGTGCTTATATAGTTCTCTTCGCCGCATTCTGAGCACTTTAGGGTGATGTTCTCTCTAGCCATTCTGCAACCTCCTGAATTCGCAACAGAAGTATATCATAGACCTTCATAATTTCCAAGCAATTATAACTGAAACATGCGATAATTCAGGCGGAGGTTCATAGATGAAACGTACACAGACTAGACCAGTTATGGTCGGAAATATCCAGGTTGGAGGACAGAATCGATGCATCCTGCAGTCCATGACCAATGTCCGAGCAAAAGATGCAGACAGTACTGTTGAGCAGATATTGAAACTGGAAAATGGCGGATGTGAAATAGCAAGAACTGCTATTCTAGATGAAGCTGATGCCAAAGCAATCCCAGCAATAAAAAGCAGAATTCATATACCGCTTGTTGCTGACATCCATTTCAACTATCAGCTTGCCTTAATATGTGCACAAGGCGGAGTAGATGCAATACGTATAAACCCAGGCAATATCGGCAGCAAGGTGCATACTGAAGCAGTTGTAAGAGCATGCAAAGAGCGGCATATACCAATTCGCATAGGCATTAACAGCGGTTCTCTTGAGAAAGAATTTCTTCAGCAATATGGCGGACCATGCCCAGAGGCAATGATTGCTAGTGCAGATAAGCATGTTTCCATTCTAGAGGAGATGGATTTCCATGATATAGTTCTCTCCTTTAAATCAAGCAGCGTACCCCTTTCCATTGCTGTTTATGAAGCGGCCGCTGAGCATTATTCATATCCTCTTCACCTAGGAGTGACTGAAGCTGGCGGCTTTACAGAAAGTGCAGTGAAATCTTCTGCGGCACTGGGAACTCTGCTTCATGAAGGAATCGGTGATACAATCCGCATTTCTGTTTCCGGCCCTCCGGAAGATGAACTGATCATAGGCAGACAGCTGCTGAAGAGTTTCAATCTCATATCGCATGTACCTGATTTGATTGCATGTCCGACATGCGGCCGCATACAATATGATATGTTTCCAATCGTCAAAGAGATTGAAGCCTATCTTGCCAATATCCATGCGGACATTACAGTAGCGGTTATGGGCTGTCCAGTCAACGGCATGCAGGAAGCAAGCCGTGCGGATGTTGGAATCGCCGGAGGCAAGGATTCAGGCATTGTATTCCGTGAAGGCAAAGTGCTTCGGACAGTGCCTCAGGATCAGCTTGCTGCGGAACTGAAAAAAGAGATACAGCAGTTTCTGAAAGATAAAAAGCAGCGGACTTAATTACTTGGTCCGCTGCTTTTCTTCATGAAGTTCAATTAAAGATTCTGCATGGAAAGCACCATTTTTCAGCATTGATATTTCTTCTTTATAAGGTGAATGGCCATCAATCCATGGTGTTTCGAGTATCTTTGGCACATTGCTTGTTCTTGCATTTACAGCCACACTTAGCAGATTATCAAAACCGATCGTTCCCATTCCAATGTTTGCGTGTCGGTCTGAATGAGAACCTCTTTCATTTTTAGAATCATTCAAATGAATAACCTTCAATTTTTCAACTCCGATTATGTGGTCAAACTGATCCAACACTGAATCAAAATGATCAAGACTGTATCCGGCATCATTGATATGGCATGTATCAAGGCATATGCCGATGTGTTCAGCAAGATTGACTCGATCCAGAATCTGTGCAAGTTCTTCAAATGAAGAACCGATCTCTCTTCCCTTGCCTGCCATGGTCTCCAGACATAGTGTTATATTATCCAGTTTCAATCTATTCAGCTGTTCGGCAAGGACTTCAATTCCTTCCTCTTTTGTACCATGAACAGAAGAGCCTGGATGCAGAACAATACAGCTTGCATGCATGGCACATGCCCTATCAATCTCACTGTTCAAAAATGAAAGATTGAAATCCTTCTGTTCAGTACTGCTTTCCGGATTTGCCAGATTGATCAGATAAGGTGCGTGAATAATAAGATTCTTTTCAGGTATCTCATATTCCTTCATGAGTGCTAGTGCTTCCGGAATATGAAGCGAATCAATGGGTATTCTTTTTGTATTCTGAGGTGCACCTGTATACAGCATCAATGCATTGGCATTGTTTGCATGTGTTTCTTCAATGCTGCCAACAAAATAATTATTGGCTTTCATTGATACATGGGATCCAATAATCATGACTTATCAGAGCTGCTCTTTTCTGACTGCATTTTACGGTATCTTGCTTTCTTTTCTTCCTTTATCTTTCCGCGAATATAGTCTCTTCTCTTATCTTTCTGCAGCTTTTCAATTGCCTTCGCTCTCTTTTTCTTATACCCCGGCTTAACTTTTGTATTTTTCTTAGTCATCATCATGGAGATTTTCTTATCCATCTCGTCATCCGGTCTTCTTCTTCTTTCACCATATGGACGAAGTGTCTTCC
>CALEMD010000215.1 GCA_937902945.1 uncultured Erysipelotrichaceae bacterium
CGGCCATTACATAACAGTTTTAGTAGTTTTGCCCAATATCGCACAAAATTCTTTAGTTGATTATTAAGCCATGTACTCAATTCCCTAATGTGAACAAGTTTGAACAGTCGCACTCTGCCAATATCCAGTAAAGCAATACATAGTACAAATAGAACAGCTATCATAATCACTGCAAAGAAAAGCGTTATAGGAGAAGCATTTGCCAAAAAAGCAAATCTTGAAGTATTGATAACACTTACGAAAAGTGGCTGCATATTCACTATGTAGGCCGAAAAAACTCCAGGAGCAATTACTGCAATGATTCTAGCAATCTTTGAAGAGATATGTATTCTTGAAAACATAAATAGATACATAACAGAAATCAGAAATATTGTTGGCGAAGTATAATCAATAAATGTCAAGCGAAAATCAAGACCCAACGCCGGAATCGTGTCATTTGTTGCTAAAAACCAGCAAAATGTTATTGTGATGCAAAGTAAAACAGTAGATAAGCATTGTTTTGTTGAATATAGATTTTGAATGTCGCATTTTTTTATTACACCACCAACATAATAGAGAATGATCACCCAAGTCATACTATACCCATATGCCAAATCAAACGGATGATACCCGCTTAAGGTTCTAGCAAGCAGTGCAAACAAAGTGAATACAAAGAATATGACTATCAAAGATTCTTTAAGAATTTTATCACTAGTATTCCTAATAATCTTGTCCACAAAAGGTTTGATCAGCAGCAGTCCAACATAGGCATTAAAATACCAGTATGTGCCAAATGAAAACGGCATAAATGACTTGATTAATTCTTTAGCAGAAATTGTCCCCTGACCAAATACAGATACTATAATGCAAGTTAATGAGGATAAAAAAATCACTCTGATCCAAAGCGTAATTAGCGGCACTAGTGAAAATGATTTTTCTTCTTTTGTATATCCGACAAATCCACTGATTAAAGCAAAACAATCAACTGCACAAAATGCTGCAATTTTAAGAAAGTAGCTTACGTTATATTGCATTGTACCGGGATTTACCGATCCGAGAATTCCACCAAAACCAAGTACATGCAGAATTATCACAAAGACCATAGATATAATTCGAAGTAAATCTATACCGTAGTTATACTGTTTATCCATGTATTATTCCTTTCATAGTCCCAATAAATGCTTAGGTTTTCATCAAGTAATTCAATAACGACTGAGACTGACTTCATCTCCAGCTTTGTATATAGTCCCCTTTGACGATATAAGCCTGTTTTGATAGATCCGCCAGTGGCTGATCACTGTACGAATCAGAATAAAAAGAGTCTATTACAGTACCGGGATACGTCTCATTCAATCTTCTGACCTTTTCTTTGCCATGGCAGTTCAAGCCATCATATCTGCCGGTATGGATATTTACCGGGCTGGCGAGCACATACTTGATATGCAGTCTTCTGCAGAATGATTCAATCAGAAAAGCAGGAGAAGCAGAGATGATCATGTCATCTTCTTTCTGCTGTTCTTTATACCAGTCTTTAATATGATTCATTCTGTCTTCGGTATACTGCTCAGTTAACTGTTCCATATCGGGTATATAGACAAACATATGATAGAGGTTTTCCTTGAATGTCAGTTTCGGTACTATGTGCAGGATATAAAGAAGACCATACCATGCAGTTCTAGGTAAGTTTAATAGACTCTTCGGTCTTCTGCTGTAACAGTAGCCGACAAAGCCAAAGGTACTGTCACCGCGGAATATAGTATTGTCAAAGTCATAAACATTCATATCATTTGCCAACCGTATCCAAGTCAACGTGCTTAAATGTCAGTTTCAAATCGGGGTTCAGATCATAATACCGCAGGAAGTAATACATATGAAATTCATCTTCAGGATCAATATCGGCAGAATGTACAGACATATCAGGATATGAAGGCATCTCTCCTGATGTTTTAGATCTATCTCCTAAATACCAGTCAATATACTGGTTTCTAGCCCAAGTGACCTTTGATACTTCATGGTATAAAGAAATGTAATATGTACCTCTGTATATGCATGCTGCACATAGTGCAGTTATGCATACAATCATAATCTGTTTATTCATTGTCATTTCTTCAAATACCATAGCAGTCAAAAGAATTAATAGATACACAGTATAAATACTGCTTCTTGCATCAAAGATCGGTGACAGCAGCATTGCCATATTTGCGCCGCCTGCACAGCAGAACACATATATACTGATCCATTTCTTCTTATCCCTCATCAAAGTATAAAGAATTACCAGTACAGCAATCACCCATAATCCATAGAATAATAAGTTT
>CALEMD010000216.1 GCA_937902945.1 uncultured Erysipelotrichaceae bacterium
GCAGATGGTACAGCTGATCGTATTTTTCATAGATACCTCACGCAGTTATTTTATCATATATGAGAAGCATCTTTGGCTTTTTGCATCGCTTCTGATTCATCAATGATTCTCACTTTTTCTGTACGACCCATCAGCGCATAGTATTCGCGCCATGCGGCAGTGGACTGCAAAGGAATATCCTGATTCTGAATATGCAGTGTACAGTCAATGGAGTCATCACTCAGCCTGAAGCGATGAACAGCATGATCACAGACAATTGCCATGCCGGCAATCATATCCACTTCCACATTCTGTATGACAAACTGACGGAAGCAGACTGTCTGAAAAGCAGAACTGCTTTCGGGATCACGCATTGTTCCGAGTGTCTTCAAAGCTGCGATTGCCTTTGCAGAATCATCTTCATCAATCAAGAGATCAATATCATGAAAGTCATTTACGATGCCTCTGAGATACAGCATGCATGAGGCTCCAAGTGCCCATCTGATGCTATTTCTGTTCAGTACTTCGGCAATAGATACCAAGACGTCCAGCTTCTTATTCATATAGTTTCCTCCACATACAAAAAAAGGCTTTGATAAGCCATTTCTGCTGCCAGGTATAAACAACTGGCAGGGGTGGAGAGAATCGAACTCCCACCAATGGTTTTGGAGACCATTGTACTACCATTGTACTACACCCCTAATTTAATAAAAATGGTGACTAGTACGGGATTCGGACCCGTGAATGCCGCCGTGAAAGGGCGGTGTGTTAAGCCGCTTCACCAACTAGCCATCAGCGGTTGCCTAGGTATAATAGCATAAACGATAATTGAAAACAACCTAAAAATTCAGTTATGTGTTTGCGAATATAAACAGCATTTTTGAATATGAAAAAACAGCTGGAACAGTGTCAGCCGAATGCAAAGCAATGCGTATCAATTTCTGCTTTTCAATTGCGGCTGATCATGCATGACAGTATAATTGAGATGAAGAAATGAGGGAAGATATGTCAGTCAGAAAAAAGAAGAAAAGCATGTCAGCAGGATTGCTGATCGTGCTCAGTTTATTGATTGCAGCAGCTGCCGCTTTAGGTACAGGCTATTTCTATTTCAAGGAGAAACTGAATGGCAGTTCTGTTGCCTACAGCAGACAGGTCATCCATGATATGGATAAGGGAAGCATGGACTACACGATGGCCAAGCTTTTCTACAGTGAGGATGAGATTGCAGCAATCCGTGCCGACAGCAAGGATGCACCAGTCACAGATACAAGTACGCAGGAAGATATTCTTGAAACAGAAGGAATCAGAATTGATCGTGTATATGGAAGCACATTCCAGGGATATATGATGCTTGTCAAGAATCCGGAGGATATCTCTATCGCTATCAGCCCATACCTTGATTCTGGAGCTTCGGCACCAAGTCTTGATGAATATGCTGAATACTATAAAGCGACCGCAGCTATCAATGCCGGCGGCTTTGAAGATGCTGGAGGCAAGGGCAATGGCGGAGCGGCATGGGGAATCGTTATCTCTGATGGCAAACTGGTTTCCGGCAGTCTGAGCACCTATTCTTCAGTCATTGGAATTGATGCCAATAATAAACTGATCTGTGCGAATGCAGATGCACAGACTGTACTGGACTGGGGAGTCAGAGATGCAGTGACA
>CALEMD010000217.1 GCA_937902945.1 uncultured Erysipelotrichaceae bacterium
CATCTTCCTTTGGACTGTAATAAGCATTGTCCCCGCCATCGAAATTGATAGGGACGAGCATCTCTTGGGACAATCTATCTACAAGTTCTGCCTGATTGATCTCCACCTTATTCTCCTGCTCCGTCTTCATTGTTGGAAGGCCTTCGACCTGTTCAGCATTGAAGACCTTGAAGTACTTAGCGACTGGCTGGAAATCTTCCGGCTGCCGTTTGCCTTCCTTGATCAGCTTTCTGGCATCTGGAAATGAAATGAATGCCTGCTTGTCACCAAACTTCTTTGTCCTGTCCCTTACGAACCAGTATTCGACATCGAATGCATGTTCTCCTTTGCGGACCATGGCCTGCTTGTCAATCTTTGCAATCTGATTGAAGGTCATCCATCTCGGATCCTTCCATCCTTTTGTCATGGCAATGATAGAAAGATAGAACTGATTGACACCGCGGTACTGATGATTGCTCACTGCATTGAGCGGCACTGAATTTGTATGCCATTCCTTTACCCAATCCAAGTCCTTTTCCTCTAGAACATTTGTGAATTGATCTGCTACGATCTTTCTGAATTCTTCTTTTGTCCTCATGTCTGCCTCCTAGAGCTTCATTCCTCCACAATGCGGTGTCGGCATCTTCAAGCCGGGATTCAGTTCATCAGCCAATTCGCCATATCCGTAGATCCTGTTAGAATCTTTGACCAATTCAAGGAATCCGTCTGCGTTGATATCAAAACGGTTGCTGATATTGGTCTCTCTTCCAGTCATCGGATCCACTTCACGCACATGGAACTTCCAGTCTGGATAAAAGCGGAGGATGATCCCTGTCTGATCCTGTGTCGGGCCGACATAATCTTTAGGATGCCAGATGGTCAGAGCTTTTGCTTTGTCAGCCGAAGGGAACTTTAAGATGACACCATTGCCAGCTTCAGCCGATAAAAGTACTTTGGAAGCCTCGATCGATTGATATGCTGGCTTCTTTGCCATTTCATTGATGTTGTTCATCATAAGATCAGTCATTTCATTACCTGCCCTATTCAAACTGGCAACGCTGATCTTCAGCATTTTTTCAGTGAACTTCAGGTCTGCCTCGATCCCATTCGTGATAATGTCCTTGTGCTCTTTTCTGAATTCCGCTGACATCCCTTTCGCATATGTGAGCATCCGAACGATGGCCAGGTTCTCTGAATCTGTGTCCATCATTTTACGGAGCTCATTCCGGATCTCTTTTTCTGTTTTCATACTTTCCTTTCTGTACAGCGGGGTGCAACACCCCGCAGCAAACAAAAAGGCCATGGATGTATTTCTATGACCTGAATGTCCCACATTTTTTAGAGCCTTGGTCCACGATTCTTGTTCACTGCTTTCTTGATTCCTCCCACGGTCGTTATCTTCATTTCATCAGCAAGTCTGCCTTTGATGAGTGTCGTGAACTCCTCATCATCAAATTCCAGACAGTCATGTGCCGCAAAGGAGAAATAGTCATCTTTGGTTACGATGATATGATCCAGCACCTGCAGTTCCAGGTCATGTGCTCCTTTCATAAGTTTTTCTGTTGTTGCAAGGTCATTTTCCGACGGTTCTGTATGTCCGCTTGGATGATTATGGAACAGCATGATCTTTGGGGATTCCTGGAGGAGGGCTGCTGTAAATACCTCTTTAGGGTCTACTAGTGCAGCTTTCCATCCGCCCTTTGCGACCATATGGAAATTCATTGGCTCATTTGCATTATTGAGATAGATCACTGAGAAGAACTCGCTGGACATGTCACCGATCATCCGCTTCATAAAATCAATGCAGTCTGTTGGTTTTGTGATCTGTGTATCATCCATCGGTTTGATGTTGACAAGCTTCACTCTAATTTCGTCCATTTTCAGTTCTCCCAAATGTATACAGTGTCAGCACATCTTTTTCCTTTTGTTCAACCTCGTGCTGTTCAATATAGTCATGTGCTTCTTCTTCCGTCAGATCCTGTTTGCTGATTACAACGACTTTTGCTTTTTTCTGTTGATCTTCTTCTGGCATTTTATATGCCTCCCTTCTAAATAAATTGGATAAATAGTGATGTTTTATCACCGCGATGGAAAACTAGAAAGGGAAAGGACAATCAATGCCCTCTCCCAATTTGTTCAGTTCTTGCTTTTGTTCTTATACTTAATGACGAACAGCAATGCACCCAATGACACAATTAGGATACTCCCCCATACGATCGGAGATGTCTTATCTCCGGTATCTGGTGAACTTCCTTCGTCTATTGGAGCAGCCTCATCATTGACCACGATCTTTACCGCATTGTCCTTGGCAAAATCATAGTTTTCGGACAAGGTCACATCATAATGGTTGCTGTTGATACGGTAGCCTAACGGTGCTGCAGTCTCCTGGGCATAATATCCACCAAGGTCTCCATTGTACTCGACGTTCCAGGTAATCGCTCCCTGGCCATCTGTCTTACCTTTACATTCATTGCCGTTGATATCCTTTGCAACTGTACCATCCTTCAGGAACAGTGTGATCTCGGCTCCAGGTAGAAGCTTTGTCTGGTCCTGGGCATCAACTTTGACAGCTGATACATAGTATGTCTTTCTGACATCGGTCATCATGATGACCTGTGCCTTTTCCTTTGTGCCTGTGACTGTGAATGTGACATCCTTGCTCAGATCAAAACCAAATGGTGCTTCCGATTCTCTCAGGATATAGGTCTTATCGCCCATGACATCCTTTGAGATATCGATACCTTCCGCATCTGATGTGGAAGTATATTCCTTCACAACGATTGCTTTACCATCCTTATCAGCAGCTGGGACAATATTCCCATCCTTATCTGTTGCTGTCTCAAGGATCTGCAGCTTGGCACCTGCTACTGGATTTCCATGATTATCTACTTTCTGGATTGCAATATTCGTTGTCAGGTCCTTCATGGTGATCGTTGTGACATCTGCCGTTCCGGTCTTGGCAACTTCGAACTCTACGCTCGTTGCTTTATAGACACCTGCGACATATTCTGATTCTTCGAGCAGGTACTTATGTCCTGCAATCAACTTGCCATCCAGTTTGAATGGCTCATCTGTCGTGATACCGTTGTTCGGCAGTGTTACTGCAGTGTCTGAAGTTGTATCTGTGAGCTTCAGTGTAACGCCTTTGACATAATTGCCATTGTCATCGACCTTGGCAATC
>CALEMD010000218.1 GCA_937902945.1 uncultured Erysipelotrichaceae bacterium
GCTGATTGCCATAATCAGCTGTACAAGCAGGACAAGCAATGAAATGACTGTAATAGGAGCTCCTACCCAAACCGCAAAGCGAAGCGGAGCATCTGTATACTCAATAATTCCATCAATTGCATAGCGGAACAGTTTCCAGAATGACCAGCTAGTTTCTCCTGCCACTCTTTCAACATTTTCATATTCCATATATTCCGTTTTATAGCCAACCCAAGCAAACAGTCCCTTGGAGAATCTTCCATATTCCTGCAAAGACAGAATGGAATCCACAACCTGTCTCTTCATCAGACGGAAGTCACGGGCTCCATCAACTATCTTCACTTCAACAAATCGATTGATCAGTTTATAGAAGGATCTTGCAAAGAACGAACGCAGTGCCGGTTCCCCCTGCCGTGTAACACGGCGGGTGCCAACCACATCATCATCGTTCTTCTCCATCAGTTCAAACATCTTCGGCAGATACTCAGGAGGATCCTGCAGATCTGCATCCATGACGGTTACATAGTCACCCTTTGCAGCTCTAAGACCTGCTAAGAAAGCACCTTCTTTGCCAAAATTACGGCTGAAATCAATAACCTTTACTTCTTTTGGATGGGCTTCATACAGCTTTATCATTTCTGCCAATGTATTATCTTTTGATCCATCATTTATGAAAATGATCTCATCAGAGATATCCATTGTCTTCAGTACTTTTTCTACTGCGTCATAGAACAGTGATACCGTTTCTTCTTCATTGAAGCACGGTACAACAATTGATAGCAAACTCATGTTTTTCTCCTTGCTCGGTTATTATACCCTATACCGTTTTCAAATGACAATTATTGATAATACTGTATTCCTCAAGTTTCATAGATTGCCTCGATCGAAATGTCTGAAGATCCATGCAAAGAAATAGATATTTGAATCATTGACCATGCGAAAATAGCGGTTCTTGAGTCCTGGCAGTTCTCTCAGATAATGATTACTGTGCCATTGAGGAAATTCTTTATTCAATAGGTTCCATCCTAACTGAATCGTTGCTCTTCTGTCTTTTTTATCCTGTATCTTTGAGCTGCGCAGAAAGCTGTTTCCTAAAAAGAACTTCACATGGATATATTCCAGTTCATCGTGATAGCTGTCATACAGACCATGGCTTTTATAATATGCCAATATGATCTGAAAGACCGTGATCATATTCTTGACCTCGGCATTGTTGGTATGGGTAATGCTGTTTTCCTGCTGCATGTAATAGACAAATGGTTCCGGTACAAAGGAGATTCTCTGTATCTGGCTCGACAGGCAGTACAGGAAGCATGCATCTTCATAGCGATTGCCATCGGGAAAGCGCACATCGCTGTTCAGAATGGTTTCGGTCTTGTATATCTTGTTCCAAAGTGTTGCGAATAATGAAACCATCATTTCTTGACCTGGCTTATAAGGTCCTTCTATCTGTTCTTTTCTGCCTTTTGAATTGACCCACCAGAAATGAGAGACCGCCATATCACTGTTCTCTTCAGTGGCTTTCAGATACAGTTTTTCAAACATGGTCGGTTCACATGTATCATCGGCATCCAGAAATCCAAAATAGGATGTTTCGATCTTGGTCAGTGCGGTATTGCGGGCAGCCGCAATACCGGCATTTTCTTTCTTATAGCATTTCAGATTCGGATGTTCAGCTGAAAGAGCATCTAGGATATCCTGTGTGCCATCCGTTGAGCCATCATTGATGACAATGATCTCCAGTTCTTTCAGTGTCTGTGCAAAAAGACTGTCCAGTGTGCGGCCAATCGTTTTCTCTGCGTTATATGCACATACTATGACACTGACTCCCTGTCTCATTTTTTCAGTTCCTCTTTAACATCATGAATATGATTCAGCAGCAGACTGACAACAAGTGCCATGAATACGGAAGTAACAAACTGGTCTAGCGTATGACCGCTCAGCCACGCAGAACCAATGGCAGCGCAGAAGGATACGCATAGACACATTGTCTTCAGGTCAATCATCTGCTTAAAGCGGCGCAGCAGCTGGTATAGACCAAACAGAGCCACCAGCAGCCAAGGCACGCAGCAAAGCATCACCCCGGCATAGCCAAGGGTATACACCTGCTGCTTGAAGTCCTGTTCAAGCACGATGGAGCCGTTCATAAAGGTGGAATAGCCCATGCCCAGCACTTTCTGAGCAGGTGTCAGATTCTGATACTTATAATTGAAGAAGATTGTTTCGATCTGTCTTCCCGATACTCTGTCATAGACCGGCATGAATGTCACATCAACCCAGAACTTCGGATCTTTCTGATAGCTGTAGTAATCGGTATAGTACATGGAAGGAACACTTTGAATATAGCGGGCCTTGATTCCATATACCTCAAACATATAGACATAGAAGTTGATATATTCAGGGGTTCCAGGTACCAGATCCTCGGCATTGCCAAGCATCTCCATGCCTTCCTCTGCCATGCCGTTGGTAAGCAATGCCACATCATTCTTGGCATCTACTTTCTGATTCTGTACAGCCGGGGTAAAGTTCAGCATCAATCCAAAGACAGAGGCTGTACAGATACAGTAGATTATGAGACTCTTCAGTATCTTTGTTCCTGAATGCAGGAAATGATCAAACAGATACAGAACAATGAATACAGCAGGAATCAGAACAGCTCCATAGGTTGCCACTCTAGTAGACAGTATCTGCATGCTGAGAGACTGTATGGCTATCAATACTCCAAGTCCCACCTTCTCTTTTCTGCTCTTTGCCTTAGAGAAGTAGTAATACATCAATGGCAGTACCATCAGCATCAGTATTCCAATCGTATTGCCTTCATTGAAAAAGAACTTAGAAGCTAATGTACGAGGATGATAGGAAGAATAGATATCTGTAAACCAAGAGAAGAAGTTGGCTACGGTGTAGCCATAATAGGTACTCTTTCCAAACACAAACAGATCCCCTATGAAGATAGGAACACCGATTAAAGCACTGGTCCATACTGTCATCTTCTTCATATCGAGATCAGTAAAGTGTTCATGATAGAACACATACATCAGTCCATAAGGCAGTACTAGTGTCAGTACATAGGTCAGTTCCTGAAAAGAGGAGTAATAGAAATTATCTGTCAGATTCAGTACAGAAAGCAGTGACTGAGATTGACTGTTATGCAGAAGGAAAAAGACAAGCAGAGCAATGCCGTATATGGAACCGAATACGAATGTTCTCTTTTTGTTCTTTTCTCTTTGCACAAAAGACCAGAGAATCAGACCTGGAATAATGATGAAACGCACAATCGTAGAGAAACGAGGCAGCCCAAACTGATCCAGAAAGTCATAAAAGAGATAATCCATATCTATGACAGACTGCAGAATGACTAAAAGCATAGCCATTAAGTGCAGATTTTTTGTACTGAATATTTTACGCAGCAGATTCATATGCATTTGCCCTTTCGTGATTGATTATATATTACTGCAGAACATTCAGAAACTGCTTCAGTATTCTGTCATTGGGATAGTGATAGCCATTCAGTTTCTGTTTCATTTCTTTCAGCAAGGAAGGATCTTTCAGTGCATTCTGCAGTCCTTCATTGATTCCCTTCTGGCTGTTTTCAACAATCCAGCCATAGTCCTTTGAAGTAATCTGTTCCTCAGTGCCGCTCACCGCCGCAGTCAGTACGGGAGTCGTTGCAATCAGACTCTCATTGATTACTGTCGCAAAGCCTTCATAAAGGCTTGGCAGCACAAACAGATCACAGGCCTCGATGGCACTGTATGGATTCTGCATATAGCCGCAGAAGTTCACATAGTCCATATGATTATCATATGCATACTGTTTCAAAGCACTCTCTTCTTCCCCGCCACCCACTAAATAAAGATGATGCTTCAAACCGATTGCGTCTGCTTCTTTCGAAGCAATCAATAGCCGATCAATGGCCTTTTGGGGATGAAAGCGAGCAACACATATTACTTTAGGCAGTGCATCCTTTTCGTGAATGGATGAAGGTTCCTTCAGTGATTCTTCAATTCTCTTTATATCCATCAGGTTATGTATGACAGATCCCCCTGTTACATTGAACACCTCTTCATATGCTTTCAAGGCCTGGGTAGAATCGGCAACATTCAGATCAATATACTGCAGTGCCCATTTCACTAGATTCATATGCCTTTTTGAGTAGTTGCATACACTGTAGTCTGTCAGTACCCAGTTGATCTTCTTTCTGCTTGTACCGCAGGCTGTAAAGATGGTACAGAAGCCTTCCTTTGCGGCTACTTCAATATCATATCCTTCTAGATGTGTTCGGTTTCTTTCTTCTTTGATCTTTTTCTTGATCGCACCTGTTTTCATATACAGAAGCAGACGAATCTTAGAAAACACAGCGGGAATATCAAATGCCTGCAGCAAAGCCGGCAGGGACTGATCCACTGTTCTGAAGAATGAAGAACCTTCAAGAATTCTGACATTGCCTGGCACTTCCTTCAGCAGCATGCCTCTTTTATGCAGTACCAAGAGATCAATATCATACTGATCTTCAGGCAGTGCTTCCATCAGCGTATTTAAAACACGGGCTACTCCGCCCATTCTCATTTCATCATTTACAAACAGTATCTTCTTCTTATTAACGGTCATAAAGTCTCAGTGCCATCTTCTCTTTTCCATGTTTCAGCAGCATCCATATCAGTTTCTTCTTTATATCCGCTTCTTTATATAAACTATCCTGCTGATATTCAGGATATGCCTGCATCAGTCTCTTCATATTCTCTTTCAGATAGGATACCCTTATATCCTTATCATCAAAGTCCCGTATTCTGAGTGTTGTCATATCAAGTCCATGCAGTATATACATTTGCTTCACTTCATTGATTATTTCCTGTTCATATCCATGGCTTTTTACATAGCTCATGGTATCTTCTATTGCATCATAGATGTCAAAGATATGCATGTTGGCAGTATGCGCTATAGACCCTGAACGCTGTCTGTAATAATAAAGCGGTTCATTGATCTTCACAATTCTTTCTGCTTCATAGAGTACTGATGGAATACAGGCAAGATCTTCATAGTATTTGCCCTTTGGAAAGCGCACTTCTTCAAACAGTGACCTTTTATACAGTTTATTGCAGGCACTGTTATTCATCCGTATCAGTGATGGATTTTCCCTTACACTGCCATCATGAAACTCTCCCCCAGAGGAGAACTTGTTAATGCCGTCATCAAAATGATACTCCATATCACAGACTGCTATATCTGCTTGTCTGCTTATACAGCCTTCCAGCATCTTCTGCATCATCTCAGGATGAATTGTGTCATCGCCATCAATGAATGCAACATATTCACCCTTGGCTCTATCCAGTGCATAGTTCCTAGCATCGCTCAAGCCGCCGTTTTCTTTCCTTAATACATGAATACGGGCATCTTTCTCAGATGCCTGTTCAAGTATCTCTGTACTGGAATCCGTGGATCCATCATCTACTGCCAGTATTTCCATATTCTCATAGGTCTGTTTCAATATGCTTTCCAGGCACTCTGGAAGATACTTTTCCACATTGTAAACAGGTACTATGACCGATATCATCTGTGTCTGTTCTTTTTTCATCGCATTCAGTATATCAAAATATGGACTGTTTTACATAGACACATGTCCAGTGTGACTGAAATGTAATACTCACTTCCAGTCAAGAATTCTGTCCCCTTTGACGATATAAGCCTGTTTAGAAAGGTTCCATACGGAATACC
>CALEMD010000219.1 GCA_937902945.1 uncultured Erysipelotrichaceae bacterium
ATTCCATTGCGCCAGCTTAGCACGTATCTGATACTTTTTATCATTTACAATTCGGTATGTGGTTCTGTATCTGTCTTTGGTAAGATTCAATATATCCGCATCGCTTACAAAAGCATTGTTGGCATTGAACAATTCAGACATTTTTCTGCCAATCAGTATGGCATCTTCAGAAATGCCAAGGTAAGTATTCAGCATATCATTGTTATAAAGAATCGTATTCTGCTTAATATCAGCTACAACAATGGCATTTTCTATTTCCTTGGTAATATTTCTATACAGTTCAACTTCCCGAGAAGGATTGGTAAAGATGCAGTAGTATACCGGACATCCTTCTTCTTCATGGATCATATTTGCATTCAGCTGCACCCATACAGAACTGCCATCTATATGGTTCACTCGGAATATGATATTGAGCTTCTGTTTTCTTGCGGCAGCCCATTGAATTCTAGACATCAGTCTCTGATAATCCTGTGAATCAACTGCCTCTTCGAGAAGTGTTCCTCTTTTGATCATGGCATTCATGATTTCATCTGTTGGCCCTGTCATCTGAGGAAGTCCCTGTGTATAGTATTGGCAGATTGCCTCATTGTTCTTCACTTTGAACATAGCAACGCCGCCAGGCATCTATGAAAGAACAGAATTAAGCATGAATGTCTTTTCACATTCCTTGTTAATATCCGTAATAATGCCAACAGTTCTCAGGTTTCTGCCTTTTTCATCTTTGTATGCCAGCACAACCATACGGCACCATCTGTAACCGCCCTTTTTCATCTTCAGCCGCATAACCGCTTCTACACGTCTGTTCTTCTTGACTGATTTCCCGAACTGTTCCATCACTTCTCTGTCATCCGGATGAACCATGCTGTAATATGTATCCATCTGCAGATAGCTGTCTTTATTAAGCGTACTCAATGCATAATCATTGAACTTCGGTGAACTGAAAAAAGTATTGTCAGTGCAATTCCAGTCATAGACTGCCGCATTCAATTCATTGATCAGCAGTTTATAGCGTTTCTGCTCTGCTGCATTGTCAAGTTCTCTCTTCTTCTTTTCAGAAGAATCAAGAGATACTGCAACAACCCATACCGTATCCGGACTGACCTGCACGGCAGAAATCCGGCTTTCAATCCATAATATCTTTTTATTCGGCAGGAATACCTGATAGGAAAGAGACTTCGATTCTCCGCTCTTCAATACTTCCATAACTTCTTCATGCATTCTTTCGCGATCAACCTTTGAAATCAATGAATCATTATATGCATGGTAATACTTTTCATACATCCGTCTGCCAATACCTGTCTGCTTGAAGAAGCAGTCATTGACGAAGATCAGTTTTTCTGTCTGATCCTGCATACTGAAAACAGCTATGCTAGCAACTGTATTTTCTGAAATCACTTCCAGTATTTCTGCATTGTGTTTGCATTCAGTATTATCCGTTATGCTTGCAAGATAATACTTCTTATCCTCAGCTTCCGTTTCTGCAAGACTGAAAAGAACCCATTTGATTTCGTTATTTCTGCATATAATTCTGCATTCGAAATCACGGAGTTCCTGTTTGCTGCTATCTGCAGACAAAAGCCTCTGCAATGCCGCTTTGTCTTTTGCATAAAAAAGCTCTCTGTTTCCAGAACCTATCAATTCAGAAAATTCCTGCTGTGAATATCCGGTTATGCTGCAGAAAGCAGAGTTTAAAAATACAGTCTCATGCGTTTCTTTTTGAAATAGGCCAATTCCGCATGAAGTACCTTCAAATAACAACACCGCCTCTTTTAGTTTTTCCGGTATCGTTTCCATTCATTTCTCCCAAATGCTGCATCACTAGTTTCATTGTTGCGCAAACCGAAATCAATTTCAATACGAATGGTTAAAAACCGTATAAAATCGGCATTTTCAGTGTATTATTGCGTATTAGTAATTTACTTATTTCGTTAAAAAGATAAAAACAGGATGCGCATTTCTGCATCACCCTGTTTCAGTATCTTTACATTGCAAATAAGTCGTTGAATGCCTCAGTCATTGTTGGATGGGTATAGATGCTGTCTCTGAGTACTTTGTAATCTGCACCCATCTGCATTGCCAGTCTGATCGTATTGATCATTTCATAGGACTCCGCACAAAGCAGTGCAGCTCCTAGGATCTTACCGGTATCCTTCTCAATCAGCGCTTTCAGCATGCCATCTGTCTTACGCAGTACCTGTGCCTTTGGAATTGCTCCAGCCGGCATCTTTACAACTCGATAGGAGAGATTCATCTTAGCTGCCTGATCTTCAGATAAACCAACTCTTGCCAGCGGCGTATCCATGAACACACTGTATGGTGCATTCTTTCTGTCAGCACGGGTATAGCCTATTCTGCTAAGCAATTGCGGCAGGATGATGCGATAGTCATCCAGTGAGATAAATGTGAACTGCGGGCCTCCATTCACATCACCAGCCGCAAATACATTCGGATTGTCCGTGCGAAGCAGATCATCAGTAGCAATGCCGCCTCTTTCACTGACTTTGACGCTCGCCTTATCCAAGTCGAGTCCTTCAATATTCGGACGGCGTCCAGCCGCAATCAGTATTGCATCACCGGCAATCTTTTCTTCTTTGCCATCTTTTGCGACAGTCAGCACACCGCCTTCTATGCGGATTGGATCTGCCTGGATAAACTTCACACCCTGCTTTTCAAGATTGGCATGGATGTTTTCTGCAATATCTCTGTCCTCACGCGGCAGGAATACTGTCTCTTTCTGTACAACTGTAACTG
>CALEMD010000220.1 GCA_937902945.1 uncultured Erysipelotrichaceae bacterium
GTATACAGGTTACCCTTAGTTAGATGGGCTAATTTGTATATACCAAGAAAATGAATGAATTAGAACTGGCACAGATGATTGATCATACACTTTTGAAACCGTATGCAACAGAAGATGATTTAAGAAAGATTCTTGAGGAATGCAAACAGTATCATTTCAAGATGGCTGCCATCAATTCGGGAGTTACGGCTTTCTGCAAGGCAGTACTGGCTGGCAGCGGGGTTCATACAGGAGCAGCCATCAGTTTTCCTTTAGGAACAAACACCATAGAAGCAAAGCTTTATGAAACTGAAGACGCAATCCGCAATGGTGCGGATGAGATCGACTATGTATTGAACATTGCAAGATTGAAGATGGGCGATACAGCTTATATCGAAGATGAAATGAAACAGATGACTCACCTATGCCATAAGCACGGCATTCTGATCAAGGTCATCTTTGAAAACTGCTATCTGACTAAGGAAGAGATCCGTACTGCTGCAGAAATAGCAGCACGTGTGAAACCGGATTTCATCAAGACATCGACTGGTTTTGGAACGGGTGGTGCAACGGCAGAGGATGTCGCATTGATGAAACAGACAGTAGGCGATGCAGTGCAGGTGAAAGCTGCAGGCGGCATACGCAATCTGGATGATGCGCTGAAGATGATAGAGGCAGGAGCGACACGTCTAGGTACGTCACATGGCGTAGACATTATTGAGGAATTCAGAAAGCGCCAGGGAAAATGAGCACACTGCTGAAGAATGCACATATTGTACTGGATGACAGAAATGAAATAGAAAAAGGCTGTCTGCTGATAGAAGGTGGATTCATTCAGGAAGTATTTGATCATGAGGCTGATATTGAAGCTGATGAAGCAGAAGATATGTCAGGCTTGACTCTGTATCCAGGGTTCATAGATCCTCATAATCATGGGGCAATGGGAAAGGATTTTATCTGCGGAGCAGAAGCAGTCAGTGCAGTCAGTGAGGATGCAGTAAAAGACGGAACGACCGCATTTCTAGCTTCTTTGACTGTACTCAGTCATGAAGGAGAACTGGAAGCATTAAAGAGTCTTGCTGGGGCAAAGGCAGATAAAGCAGTATGTCTGGGTATTCATATGGAAGGACCATATCTTTCGAAAGAGTATAAGGCTTTAATGGACGAAAGATATCTCAGAGATCCGTCTATTGAAGAACTGAATGAAATGATAGAGGCTTCCTCGAACAGAATCCGCACAATGACAGTAGCGCCGGAAAGAAAGGGAATGGATGCGTTCATTCCGTATTTATGCAAGAAAGGAATCATTCCAATGATCGGGCATACGGCATGTACATGTCAGCAGGCCTTGCAGGCTCGTACATGGGGCGCAAAGGGTTTTACACATCTTTACAATGCAATGAGTCAGCACACTCATAGAAATCCTGGATGCGCAACTGCTGCTTTTCTGGCAGATGATATGTATAAGGAAATGATACTGGATGGCTTTCATACAGACACCGATGTTGTACGCATGACATATAAGGAAATGGGACCTGAACAGATCATCATGATTACGGATGCAATGCTTGCTAAAGGAATGAAAGACGGGGTATATACATTCAGCGGACTGAAGTGCCGTAAAGAAGGCATACATGTTCGGGTTGTAGAAACAGGAAGAATAGCCGGCAGTGCATTTGGAATGATCGATGCAGTACGGTTTGTATCTGATCTAGTACATCCAAGTCCTATAGAGATCTGTGCGATGACTTCACACAATGCAGCAGTTCTGCTGAAAGATGAGGGCAGAGGAAATCTGAATAAGAACGCCCGTGCTGATATTGCAGTATTGGATGATCAGCTGAATGTCATAGAGACTTATGTGGCAGGAAGATCTGTTTACAGGAGAAAACAATCATGATCAAAGAAACAGAACCGTTCTATGAAGCCGAGAAAACACTTAGGCTTCTCTATCCAAAAGGATTGTTTGTGACAGCTGGCAAAGAACAGCCTAATACGATGACAATCGGCTGGGGAAATCTTGGCATCAACTGGTCGAAGCCCTGCTTTACCATACTTGTGGCAGGATCGCGCTATACCCACAGTCTGATTGAAAGAGATGGTGAGTTTACAGTCAGTGTACCTTATACAGAAATGGCTCGTGAGTTGGCATATGTCGGAACCCACTCAGGCAGAGATGAAGATAAGTATGAGTCCTGCAATCTAAAGACAGCCGCTGGCATTCATATACCTACTGCCCATATAGATTGCATTGGCATGCACTATGAATGCAAAGTCATCGATGTGCTGGAAGTAAGCAGAGATAGGCTTGATCCAGCAGTCTATGAAAAACGCTATGCAAAAACACAGGACTTTCATACGGTATATTTTGGAGAAATATTGGCGTCATACCTACAGGAGGAATGAAGATGGCATACGAATTTGAATACATGAATAAACTCGATGCATTGATGCATAGAGCGGCAGAAAAGAATGCAGAAAGCATACGGACTCTTGCAAAGAAAATGGCAGAGAATATTGAAAGTGATCATATTATCCATGTGTTTGGGACAGGCCATTCACATATGACTGGCATTGAATTGTTCGCAAGAGCAGGGGGACTGGGCAATGTGGATGCATTGCTTGATCCGGATGCGGTTACAGGATTTGGAGCACAGCGCAGCTGTGCATTGGAGAAACTGCCTGGTTTAGCAGACATAATCTATGACAGATATGTGATTGAAAAAGGGGATATGATGATCATCACATCGAATTCAGGGCGCAATGCTGTGCCGGTAGAAATGGCAACGCGCTGTAAAAAAGAAGGAATCTATACAGTGGCAGTGACCAATCTTGCACAGTCAAAGGCAGCAGTATCGCGAGTTCCAAGCGGTTTGCATCTATATGAGTGTGCAGATCTCGTGTTGGATACATGTGTGGCAGCGGGAGATGCAGAAATGCAGATTGGAAATGTGAAAACAGGGGCAGGATCATCAATTATCAGTATGTTTCTGCTGAATACGGCTGTATGTGAAGCGATGAAGATACTGAATGATTCAGGCATAGCCTATCCGGTATTTCAGTCGCAGAATGTAGATGGCTTTGACAATGATGCAATTTATGAGAAGTATGCAGGAAGGATTAAGCACTATTAAGGGATTTAAATCCAAAGGAGGTCAGCAATGATTGTTAAAAATGCTCATGTATTCTATGATGGCGAATTCCATGATGTTGATGTCAGATATGATAACAGCACAATACTGGAAATTGGCGAAAACATGCAAGATCATGAAGTTATTGATGCAGGTGGCAACTATCTGTTTGCCGGATTTGTTGAAACACATCAACACGGGGGATTCAGAAAGACATTCTACCGAAATAATTACTCAGAAAACGGTGAGAATTTCAATGGAGTATCAGATGTTAATTACATTCTCGAAAGACTTCCAAAATACGGAGTAACATCTGTTATGCCTACGTTGGATGTTCAGCCAATAGCGGATTCTGTAGAAGCACTTCGCGCAATCAGAGAAGCAAGAAAAGAAGCAGTCGGAGCGGATCCCGTTCCTGATACATTACGAAGGACCATATCTGAATCCTGGAAGAAGTGCTTGTCTTGATCCCAAATTATGTGTACTTCCAATTAAAGAACACACTTTGGCATTAACGGACAATGATTTAAGTGATATTGGGATTATGAGTCTTGCCCCGGAGCTTGAAGGTGCAGAGGAATGGTGCAGATGGATAACTGAACAAGGAGTACATGTCGAAATAGGCTATACACTATGCGATAGCGAGATGATAACGAATGCAGCTGATTGGGGCGTTGATACAACCACGCATTTCTTTAATGGTTTTGAAGCTATGCACCATAGAAAAGATGGAGCAATAGTTGGATGTCTTCTTGAAGATCGATTGTCACACCAGATGACATGTGATGGTCACCATGTAAATAAATCATGGATCAAGCTTGCGATCAAGACAAAAGGAATTGATAAAATCTATGGAGTTACAGATGAATTCAACTTTTCCGGTCTCGATGACGGCGAGTATGAAAATGACCACTACGGAACAATACTTGTACATGATGGATTGGTAACTGTGAAATCGTCTGGTATGATTCTAGGTGGTAATAACACCTGGGATAAAATGATGCGCAGAGCAAGAAACATCATTGGATTGGATGAAATACAGATTGCAAAAATGTTTGGAGAAAACCCTGCAAAATGCCTTGGTATAAAGGATCGAGGGAAAATCGAAGTTGGCAGAAGAAGTGATTTCTGCTTGATGGATAAAGACTACAATGTAATTAAAACCATAATAAAAGGAAAAGTTGCGTATAAATTGTGATGATATCTGTAGATGTGTATTATCTAATATGTAGTTGTTAGTTATTGAAAAGGAGAGATCAAAATATGAGAATTGGAATAGGAAATGATCATGCCGCAACCGAATTGAAGTTCATCATTATGGATTATTTGAAGGAATTGGGATATGAGGTAGTAAACTACGGAACAGATTCAACCGAAAGATATGATTATCCGGTTGCCGGCGAAAGACTCGGCAGAGCGGTAGTCAATGGTGAAGTAGATCTTGCAATTGGAATATGCGGAACGGGTTTGGGCATTGGACTGGCCGCAAACAAAGTAAAAGGAATCCGCTGCTGCATATGCTCAGAACCATATACAGCTGAAATGTCACGCCGTCATAACAATGCAAACATGCTTGCTTTTGGCTCTAGAGTGGTTGGCAGTGAATTGGCAAAGATGATTGTTAAAACATGGCTGAATGCCAGCTTTGAGGGTGGACGTCATGCAAAGCGTGTACAGATGATTATGGATATCGAAAGCGGAACGTATAAGCCAGAAGAATAAACGGGTGTATCAATTTTTGATTCCCTTATTATGACAGCGAATAATTATTTTCTGTAGGATATTGAAAAAATCAACCAGTAAGGATACTATTATGTCTATAGAAAGCGGTTACATATAATAACCGAGTATGGAGGGAAAGCAATAATGAAAAGGTTTTTAACAACTACATTGGCATGTGTTTTGACATTAGGCTTGACTGCTTGCAGCAGTGGAACAGCTTCTACTGCTACCGCAGGAGCATCAGAAGCAGCGACAGCGAGTACAGCAGACAAAGTATTGGTAGTCTATTCTCCAAATTCCGATACAGAAGTTGACAGTATCATTCCTGCATTTGAAAAAGCAACAGGGATTACAGTTCAGTTGGTTTCAGCTGGAACAGGCGAGTGCATTAGCCGTATTCAAGCGGAAAAAGACAATCCACAGGGCGATATTATGTGGGGCGGCATGAATTATGGTGTTTATCTTGAAGATACTTCATTATGGCAGGACTACACTTCACCAAATGAAGTAAATATTGATGACAACTATAAACAGGGAGACATCAAAGCATATACCAATTACACATTGTCTGGTTCAGGCGCGCTGATTATGAACAACGAACTGATGACAAAACTTGGTGTTACTGTAAACGGTTATGCAGACTTGCTGCAGCCTGAACTAAAAGGTCAGATAGCTGCTGCGGATCCAACAAAATCCAGCTCTGCATGGGCTGAATTAACAGATATGCTTGCTGTTATGGGCGATGAACCATATGACGAAAAAGCTTGGGCTTATGTTGAACAGTATGTTGCTCAATTAAATGGTATCGAATTAGAGTCTTCATCAGCTGTTTATAAAGGTGTTGCAAATGGCGAATATGCAGTAGGAGTATCTTATGAAGATCCGTGCATCAAGCTGCTATCTGACGGTGCTGATGTAACGGTTGTTTATCCAGAAGAAGGAGCTATCTGGCTTCCATCTGCTACAGCAATTATTGCTAATTGTCAGCATTTAGATGCAGCAAAACAGTTTATTGATTTCTTGATTTCTGACGAAGGACAGTCAATTATTGCCAGTCAGACAAACCGTCCGGTTAATACTTCAATGAAGAATACAAATGAATTTATGAAACCGTTCAGTGAAATTAAAGTTGTCTATGAGGATATTCCTTATGTTGCAGAGCACAAAGCTGAGTGGCAAGATCGTTATGCAACAATCCGTGACAAAGCAAACTAACTAGATATTACTCAATAGAAGGGGATAGAACCATGAGCGTAGTTATCAAAATTAAAGATGTAGTAAAAAAATACGATGATAACACAGTCATTTCTGACCTATCTCTAGATATCAAGGAGGGTGAATTCTTCACCCTCCTTGGTCCATCTGGATGTGGAAAGACGACTTTATTACGTATGATTGCAGGTTTCAACAGTATTGAGGGTGGCGATATTTATTTCAATGATAAGAGAATAAATGATATTGATCCCGCTAAGCGTAATATTGGAATGGTATTCCAAAATTATGCAATTTTTCCAAATCTAACTGTTCGTAACAATGTTGCTTTTGGGTTGAAAAACCGAAAGCTTCCGAAAGACCAGATCATTGCAGAGACTGATAAATTTATGAAGCTGATGCATATCGATGAATATGCGGATCGTATGCCTGAACAGCTGTCTGGTGGCCAGCAGCAAAGAGTAGCGCTAGCGCGCGCACTAGTAATCAAACCAGACGTTTTGCTTATGGATGAACCGCTAAGCAATCTAGATGCTAAATTGCGTGTAGAAATGCGATCGGTTATAAAAGAAATTCAGAATTCTGTCGGAATAACAACTGTCTATGTTACACATGATCAGGAAGAGGCTATGGCAGTAAGTGACAGAATTGCCGTTATGAGAGACGGAAATATCCAACAGATAGGAACTCCAAAAATTCTTTATCAAAGACCGACCAATTTATTTGTTTCAACGTTTATTGGACGGACTAATTTGGTTAAAGCAACATTAACTGCTGAAACTGGTGGCATTTGCAAACTGCACTTTGGCCAAAATCACACGGTTGAACTGAATAATGTTCTTCCACAATATCAGAAAGATGGAGAAGTTAAGGTTTCAATTCGCCCAGAGGAATTTATTATCAATACGGACACGAAGGATGGTATTCCAGCAACGATTAATGACAGTGTATTTTTGGGATTGAATACACACTATTTCGTAACCACTGATGATGGAAACAAAGTTGAAATCATTCAGGAGTCACAAATTGATAGCATCATGCCAAAAAACTCAAGGATTATGCTGACAGTTAAGAAAGAAAAAATTAATGTTTTTACAGTAGATACGGAGACCAGCATTCTAGCAGGTGTTGAAAACGACATGATAACGCAAAAAGAGGCAAATCATGGCTAAGGCTAAAAGATTTGATGTTTGGACTGTAGTATCCTTCACGGTACTTGCACTCTATGCATTATTCTTAATCTATCCGCTTGTCACGCTGCTTCAGTCTGCGTTCATCAGTTCGGCCGGAGCATTTACTTGGGAGAATTTTGCAAAGTTCTTTGGCAATAAGTTTTATGGACAAACATTATTAAACTCTTTTTCCGTTGCGATTGTAACAACAATTGTATCGCTAGTGATTGGTGTTCCACTTGCGTATATCTATACTATGTATGATATAAAAGGGAAAACGATAGTTCAGATGATAATAATTCTCTGTTGCATGTCGGCACCATTTATTGGTGCATATTCGTGGATACTGTTACGGGGTCGCGCAGGTATTGTGACAAAGCTGTTAAGTTCAATTCTGCATATTACAATGCCGAGTATCTATGGCTTTAGGGGAATTATTCTTGTGCTTTCACTGCAGTTGTTTCCACTGGTGTTCTTATATGTGTGCGGAGGATTAAAGAATATTGATAATTCTTTGCTGGAAGCATCTGAAAATATGGGCGTATCAGGAGTGAAACGTTTTTTTAAGGTAGTTATTCCTTTATGCATGCCAACAATTATGGCTGCAGGTTTACTGGTTTTCATGAGAGCGTTTGCTGATTTTGGCACACCATTATTAATTGGTGAAGGGTATAAAACTTTCCCAGTAATAATTTATAATGAATACTTTGGTGAAACAGGAACAAATCATAATTTCGCTGCTGCTGTTTCAGTTATTGCAATTCTAGTTACAGCAGTCATATTCTTGATTCAGAAATGGGCGTCGAACAAATTCAGTTTTCACATGAATGCCTTGCATCCAATTGAAAGAAAGAAAGCACATGGGTGGACAAATTTCTGGATTCACCTGTTTACATACCTCGTTGTTGGTGTTGCGTTTCTTCCACAAGTATATGTTATGTATTCATCTTTTCGAAAAACCAGCGGGAAAATATTTGTAAAAGGATATTCTCTTGATAGTTATCGAAAGGTTACTGGTGATCTTGGATTAGCAATAAAGAATACATTCTTTATTGGTGGCGTCGCCTTAGCAATTATAATTTTCTTAGCTATCCTAATATCGTATTTAGTTGTTAGAAGAAAGAATAAGCTTAATGACATAATTGATACGACTTCCATGCTGCCGTATATTATTCCGGGATCAGTAGTAGGTATTGCACTTGTTATAGCGTTCAACAAGAAACCCCTAGTATTAGCTGGAACTGCAATAATAATGATTGTTGCATTATGTATTCGCAGAATTCCGTATACAATACGCAGTTCAGTAGCAACTTTACAGCAGATCCCCATTACGATAGAAGAGGCGGCTATTTCTCTAGGGTGTACAAAATTGCAGGCTTTCTTCAAAGTTACAGTTCCGATGATGAGAAACGGGATCCTGTCAGGGGCTATTCTGAGTTGGGTCACGATCATTACTGAACTGTCAACTGCAATCATCTTGTATAACCACAATACTATGACACTGACGCTAGCTATTTATACACAGGTATCACGTGGATCAGATGGCCCGGCTGCGGCATTGGCTACAATACTGAATGTGCTGACAATTATATCGCTTATTGTATTTATGAAAGTATCCAAATCAAAAGAGATTACCTTCTAAATCAACTGTTACAATTAACTGAAATACCAAATTTCAAGATGAGATGCGGTATTTCGGTTTTGATTTATTGGCCGAGAGCTTTTAAAGCCGGCAGTAATAATGCATGTGGAAAAGGCGGTATGAAATGACTGAAAAAATACTATGTGCATCAATGATGTGTGCAAACTATAATCATTTAGAAAACGAAGTTCATTCACTAGAGAATGCTGGAATTGATATATTTCATTGTGATGTGATGGATGGCTCATTTGTGCCCAATATGGCGGTTAGTTTGCAGGATATAATCAGTATTCGGCAAAACACAAAAAAGATGGTTGATTGTCATCTGATGATTGAAAACCCTTGCGAAAAGGTTCAATGGTTTATAGATGCTGGGTGTGATTTGATATATATACATCCAGAGAGTGAACGGTTTGTAAGCAAAACAATTAGTTTGATACACAAAGCTGGCAGATTGGCTGGGCTGGCAATTAATCCGGATACTTCTATTGATACAGTGCGAGAGATGCTGGGCTTAGTGGATTATGTGCTGGTTATGACTGTTAACCCGGGATTTGCCGGACAGAAGTATCTTGAGTTTGCGACTGAGAAGATCAGAAAATTAATTGATTTGAAATCTGCATATCATTATAAAATCGTGATCGATGGAGCGTGCAGTCCGGAGCGAATTGAGAATCTGTCACATATGGGTGCTGATGGATTTGTTTTGGGAACAAGTGCTTTGTTTGGAAAAGAAAAGTCATATCAAGAATGCATTCAAGAATTGAGAGGATAATTATGAGAATTGGAATAGGAAATGATCATACTGCGGTACAGATGAAACTGGATATAAAAGAATATTTAGAGTCCAAAGGCTACGAAGTAAATAATTATGGAACAGATAGTACGGATCGATTTGATTATCCGATCGCAGGAGAAAGAGTTGCTCAAGCAGTAGTTAGGGGTGAGGTTGATAGGGGAATTGCTATTTGCGGAACAGGTGTTGGTATTGGATTGGCCGCAAATAAAGTTCATGGAATACGGTGCGTGACATGCAGTGAGCCATATTCAGCAAAACTGTCAAAACAGCATAACAATACGAATATGTTATCTTTTGGCTCGAGAGTTGTTGGCCTGGAATTGGCGAAAATGATTGTAGACGAATGGCTGAATGCAGAATTCGAGGGTGGAAGACATCAACGTAGAATTGATATGATTGCATCAATAGAAGATGGAACATATAAGGAAAATAAGTAACAGATGTTATTGCATAAAGGCAGTGCAATAAATACCAGTTTGAAAGATAGATTCGTTTCGTATTTGCGCACCGGTCATTAGGTTTGCTATGAATGGCTTGTTGCAATAACAATATCGGATTCTTCCAAAATGTATGGATAGCAGAACATGTTTTGCATTTTGCATAAAGCCATAATGTTATTGATGATGCGCCGGGAATGACATTTGATAATGTCAGCAGCAAACACATTGAATTTACTGTCAGTGCACATGCATGCAGGTGAATTTAAAAAAATGGTGAATTGTAAAACTCAACGCAACTAATAGTAAGAAAAAGCCAGGAATGATGA
>CALEMD010000221.1 GCA_937902945.1 uncultured Erysipelotrichaceae bacterium
GTCCTCAGAAGAGCTTGAACCGCTTCTGCAGGAAATGAGCAATATCGGCTTACTGGAATTCAATTGGGAGAATCCAACGCATACCAAGCAGTATGTACTGCCTCCATTTGTTCCAGGATCTGCTGAATTCTTTAATATGAAGCTTGATCAGATTAAAGAACATCCGGAAATTGCCAGTATGTTTGAACGCATGACCTTCCTGCCTCTTGAGAAGATCACACCGATGGTTCCGCTAGGCGGAGCAGGCATCGGAATGCATGTCATTCCTGTAGAAAAAGCCATTGAGGCACAGAATGAGTCTGTAAAGCTGGAGCATATCTCATACTGGCTCAGCAAGTATGAAGGCAAGTATGCCAAGTCTCCTTGTTCCTGCCGCTATTCAAGAGGTGTCATGGGAGAAGGCTGTGCAGATGATCCGGAGAACTGGTGCATCGGCGTCGGCGACATGGCAGATTATCTTGTTGAAACAAACAAGGGAACCTACTGCAGCAAGGAAGAGGTATTCTCTATCCTTGAACAGGCAGAAAAGAATGGCTATGTGCATCAGATTACGAATATTGATGGATCAGATAAGATCTTTGCAATATGCAACTGCAATATCAAGGTATGCAATGCATTGAGAACATCGCAGCTGTTCAATACGCCGAATATGTCCCGCTCTGCATATGTTGCACATGTAGATAAGAAGAACTGTGTTGCCTGCGGCAGATGCGTTGAATACTGCCCTGCAGGTGCAGTGAAACTAGGACAGAAGCTGTGCAGAAAAGACCATAGTGAAGTAAAGTATCCCAAACAGGAACTGCCGGATGCGGCAAAGTGGGGACCGGATAAATGGTCTTACGACTATCGGGATAGAAATCGCATCAACTGCTACGATACCGGCACTGCTCCATGCAAGACAGCATGTCCTGCGCATATTGCCGTGCAAGGATATCTGAAGATGGCATCACAGGGCAGATATGCGGAAGCTTTAGCTTTGATCAAGAAAGAGAATCCATTCCCGGCAATCTGCGGAAGAGTATGCAACAAGCGCTGTGAGGATGCGTGCACACGCGGCACAATTGATGAAGCAGTTGCTATTGATGATGTTAAGAAGTTTCTTGCGGAATTGGATCTGCATGCAGATACGCGGTATGTACCGGAGAAGGTGATTCCTTCAACCCGCGGAGAATTCAATGAGAAGATCGCTATTATCGGCGGCGGTCCGGCTGGCTTGTCCTGCGCATATTACCTAGCTGTTACAGGATATCGTCCAACAGTGTTTGAAAAGAGTGAAAAGCCAGGCGGCATGCTTAGATATGGCATACCTAGCTACAAGCTTGAGAAGAATGTCATTGATGCGGAAATAGATATCATCAAAGAACTTGGCGTAGAGATTAAATGCAATACAGAGATTGGAAAAAATATCACAATCGAAGAACTGCGCAAACAGGGCTATAAGGCATTCTATATTGCGATCGGCTGCCAGGGATCTAGAAAGATCAACCTTGAGAATGATGATGCTTCAGGCATCATGAGTGCAATTGATCTATTGCATGCAACGGCAATGAACGAAGAATATGAAGTCAAAGGAAAAACAGTTGTAATAGGCGGCGGCAACGTGGCAATGGATGTAGCCCGTGTATCTTCACGCTGCCATAGTGAGAAGATTGACCTGTTCTGTCTTGAATCAGAAGAAGAAATGCCAGCTTCAAAAGAAGAAATTCTAGAAGCGCAGGAAGAAGGCGTCAGCATTCACTGCGGATGGGGAGTTAAATCCATTCAGGCAGAAGAAGGACATGTAACTTCAGTTACACTGAAGAAATGCATTGCATTGAAAGATGCAGAAGGACGTTTCAATCCATCCTATGATGAGAATGAAACAATGGATATGCCTTGCGACAATCTGTTCTTCAGCATTGGCCAGTCTATTGCTTGGAATGATCTGTTAAAGAGCACTTCCGTTAAACTGAAGCCAAACCAGGGACCGATTGGAGACACATTGACGTATCAGACAGAAGAGAAGGATATCTTTGTCGGCGGTGATGTATTCTCAGGACCGTCATTCGCTATCAATGCCATTGCGGCTGGAAAGCAGGGCGCAGAATCACTGCATCGCTATGTGCATAATGCCAGCCTGACAGTTGCTAGAGACCGCCGTGAGTTTATTGAACTGAACAAAGAAGATTTCTACGCAGAAGGCTATGATACTGCTGGCAGGCAGTATGCAGGTATGGAAGAGAAACAGGCACTGAGTTTCCGTGATACACATAAAACACTCACGGAAGAACAGGTGCGCACAGAAACAGCTAGATGTCTTGGCTGCGGTGCTTCTGTTGTAGATGAGAATAAATGCATTGGCTGCGGTCTATGCACAACCAAATGTGAATTTGATGCGATTCATCTATTCAGAGATCTGCCAAAAGCGAGCACCATGACCCGCTCAGAAGATAAGATGAAAGCTATTCTTCCATATATGGTAAAGAGACAGTTCAAGATACTGACAAAGAAGGAAAAATAATATGCATGAACTCGGTATTGTCATGCATATTATCAAAGAAGTACAGGAAGTTGAAGCCGAGAACCACTTGCATCATATCGGTTCTATAACACTGCAGATAGGGGAGGTAAGTACTGTAATCCCTTCCTATCTGCAGGACTGCTTCCGCTGGGCAGCAGATAAGAGCGAAGATACGAAGGGATGCACACTGAAGATAGAAACACTGCCCGCTAGAACAAAGTGCTTAAAGTGCGGGGAAATCTATGAGACGGTGAAGTATGGAAAACAGTGCCCGGCGTGCCTGGCTTATGACACAGAACTGGTATGCGGCAGCGAATGCATGATCAAGGAAATCGAAGCAGAATGAAAAAGAGGTTCTGGGAATAATCCCGGAACCTCTTTGCTCGTATTTGGTGCACCAGACAAGACTTGAACTTGCACGGGTCGCCCCATACGCCCCTCAAGCGTACGTGTCTGCCATTCCACCACTGGTGCGTCGAGATTTATTATACTAAGGGGAAACGGATTCGTCAAAGAAATGTTATAATTTTTACTATGTTTATGAAGAGAAAATGGATCTGTATTGTTTTGTCTGTATTTACGTTCTTTTTCAATGTTTTTCCTTTGCAGAACAGCATTGTTTATGCAGAAGGAAATGCCAATCAGTATGCAGCCGAAGAAAAACCGGAAATTACAAGCGATTATGCATATCTGATCGATCTTGATACAGGGCAGGTACTGTATGAGAAAGGATCATCAGATAGAATCTATCCCGCTTCCATGACGAAGATGATGACAACGATCCTGGCAATTGAGAATCTGCCGGATACATCTATGACCGTCACTGTTACAGAAGAAATGCTGGCTGGGTTGAAAGAAGCCAGTGCTTCGAGAGCTGGATTTGATGTAGGGGATGAACCTACCGTATTGGATCTCTTATATGGAGATATTCTGCCCTCTGGTGCTGACTGCTCAAGAGCACTGTCATTTACCATAGCCGGCAGTGAAGAAGCCTATGTAGATTTGATGAATGCCAAGGCTCGGCATGACCGGTACGCACTTTGTCAATACAACCGGCCTGCATGATGATAATCACTACAGCACTTTGCAGGATATTGCCACGCTGATGAAATACTGTCTGCAGAACGAACTGTTCAGGACAATTATATCCACGGAAACCTATACATCTGTTCCTGTTAAGAGTCAGCCTGATGGCTTATTGATGAACAGTGTAGTACTTAAATACATCAATCATCCTGAAAATGAATACAACTGGAATATTGAAGGCTTCATCGGCGGCAAGTCTGGCTTTACACTGGAAGGAGAATACTGTCTGGCATCGATTGCATCCTTCTCGGGAATGAATCTGATGCTGATTACAGCTCATGGCTGGATCAATCGATATTACCCGGTCAATGTTGAAGATGCCTCGATTCTCTATGGATACATGAATGAGCATTATCAAAGACAGACACTGTATACCGCTGACGAAACGGTGTCAGAAATACCTGTACGCAATTCCATGGATGAGAGTCTATCTGTATATGCAGACAGTGATCTGGTACTGGATGTACCAAATGATGACAATCTGCATATCGAACTCAATATACCCGATACCATTTCCAGCAATACCAGTAAAGACGAGAACGTTGGTACTGCCAATGTTTATTCCTATGATTCTCTTGTGGGTACTGTTACACTGAAAGCAGAAAAAGAAGTGAAGATAACATTCCTAGGTACACTCAAGACGGTAGTAAAAGAACACCCGACGGCAGTTCTGTCTATTCTTGGAATACTGCTGATTGTTTTGATTATCCTGTATGTGCAGGCTAAGAAAGCACAGCGCAGAAGAAAGAGAAAGAAGAGAAGAGCATAATGATAAGAAAAGCGAATACGAATGATATTCCGGTATTGATGGATCTATTGGCTCAGGTATTGGATCTGCATCACGAAGGAAGACCGGATATCTTCAGAGAGAATGCTGTGAAGTACTCATCTGAACAGCTGCAGGAAATACTGCTGGATCAAAAAAGACCGATATTTGTGGCAATGGATGATGAAGGGGATGTGCAGGGATATGCATTCTGCATATTCATGCAGACGTTTTTCAATTCCATACTGACACCGATCAAGACAATGTATATTGATGATCTATGCGTGGAAAAAAATCATCGCGGTCAGGGAATAGGCCGCGAACTCTTTGAACACGTAAAGTATTATGCAAAAGGCTATGAATGTTATAATCTCACACTCAATGTATGGGCATGCAACAAAGATGCAATAGCTTTCTATGAAAAGATGGGGCTGGCTGTACAGAGGGCTACAATGGAACAGATTCTCTAGTACTGTCTGGTTCTAGATACAGTATGTTCCAATGGTTCTCCAGCAAGATAATGTTTCAGGTTATGGTAGATAATGGCTGCAATTCTTTCGAACGTGCCTTCACCGTTGCACTTGCCGCTGATATGCGGAGTAATATATACATTCTCCTGATTCCACAATGCATTGTTTCTAGGCAATGGTTCCGGATCTGTCACATCCAGGCAGATGCCGCTGAACCATTTTTCTTTTGCCATTTCAATAAGATCATCAGTAACAATGGCACTGCCTCTGCCAACATTGATGAGTATGCTTCCTTTTTTCATCTTATGCATGCGGCGTGAGTCAAACATGTGAATTGTCTCGGCAGTTTCTGGAAGGCTTAAAGCAATGACATCAGACTGTGCCAATGCTTCATCCATGTTTTCCATTGTATACTGCACATCCATCCATTCAGGAAGATCATGCAGCGTGCGTCTTACACCAATGGTGCGGCTGCCAAGCATATGCATTCTTGAAAGGAATGCAGAACCGATATCACCAGTACCGACACTGCATACAGTACTGTGATCCAGTGTTCTGACTGCTCCAAGGTTTGTCCAATCCGGTGCCTGCTTCTCATAACGCATCAGATTCTTCATGACCATTAATGTGCATCCGATCATGTGCTCAGCAATAGCCGGTCCATAGGCACCGGAAGCAGTTGTAATGGCGATTGTGTCATTCAGCCAGAGAACGTGGTTGCAGCCGGCACTGTCAAGCTGAATCCACTCCAGTGATGTGCATTTCTGCAATTGTTCTTTGCTTAGATTTCCAATGACAATCTGTGCTTCTGTTAAATCCTGATCTGAGATTTCTTTCCTGTCGGCAAAAATGAAAGACAGACCTGTTAATGCAGATAATGCTTCTTTCTGTATGGCACTGATGGGCATTGCATAAAGGACTTTTTTCATGGTTTCACCTCATGCTGAATATTGTATCACATTCATATACTGCATAATGATTGCATAAGCAGGGATCATTTCAATCGTTTATGCTAGCAGATGCAAGCAAAGCATTTAGGCAATATATTATAGGCACTGTTTGTCTGACTCAAACAATCCATGCATGAATAGTGAACGTTTACTAGAATTGTTTAGCTCACTTATCGAACAAAACATTGAAAAGTTCACTTATTCGGTTGATTAAGAGATAGAAGTATATTACTATTTTACTGTTGATATACGTTTGAAATAGACAACGTGACATGTGTGCGTCTTATTGCACAGTACAGATGATTCTCATAATGATTATCATCAGGAATAAAATTGACTGAATTCTGAATGGCCAGAGTTTTTACGCGGTCTTCATGGATCGATTGATTTAATTAGAGCATATAGCAGTTTCTTTTATTTTGACCCTAAATTTCGGGAATTGGCAGTTATGTCTCTAGACAGTCTGCCCGTCATATTCCGCTGAACACATTTTTCTGAATGGTGAACAAAAGAGGTTTTTATATGGCTTTGATTTCTGTAACAAATGGAGGGAAAACGTTATGAAATTATCAAAGATGATGAAGACAGTACTAGTAGGGGTAATGGTATTTCTGATGGCTAGCAGTACAGTGCCTGTTAATGCTGAAGGAAATGTCGTTGAAGCATTGCGACCAAATGGGGTTATTTCAAAACTTCCATCGGTAGCAGCGACTACGTGGGCAGAGCTGAAAACTGGTATCGAGAATGCTGCAGAAGATACAGAGATAACAATCAGCGGGACGATCACAAGAGCTTATAATGATGCGACAATAACAATTCCAGCGGGGATTGCTATAACACTGAATTGCTCTAACGAAGCAAAACTTTACTATGACGGTGCATCTATAACTAATGATGGGTTTATAATCCCGGATACTTCTTCTTTGAAGCTTGCAGGCGCCTTAAGTGTAGAAGCTAAAAACTATACGAGTGGTAGAAATGATGCTGGAATTCTCACCTTGGCAAACGCATTCAAGATTCAATCAGGCGGTTCATTTGTTATAGACGGTGCATTGTCAGCTCATACAAGTTACAGTATGAGAAATGGCGATTACGGGAAGAAAAGTTTCATAGATAGTGAAGGAATTGTTTCAATTACAGCCAATGGCTCAGTGTCGGGCTGGACGGTTTATGGGTCAGGTTTCAGTGCAGCTTTGTTAATACATGGAACCTCTGGCTCGCTTACACTTGATGGAGGTACAGTATCTGGGTGTACGGAACACACGTCTAATATTTCCAATGGTTCCGCAATACAGATCAGAGATGGAGCATCTTTTGTGATGAACTCTGGAAGCATTACAGGAAATGGAGTTTTTGCATTAGATCAAGATAATATGCAGGAAAAGGGTGCTGGTGTATATGTTGAAGGAACTGATTCAATTTTCACAATGAATGGAGGCTCAATTACAGGAAATATAGCAACTCAAAGTGCTGGAGTTGCGGTAGAAAACGGCGCCACATTCAATATGACCGCAGGCACAATATCTGACAATCAGTTCTGCAATAGTAATTATGGAGGAGGTGCTGTTTCTGTTAATAACGCAGCATTCAATATGTCGGGAACATCTGTTATTTCTGGAAATAAGTTTTTTGATCCTATTAAAGAAGGATATTCCGTGCAGACAAAAGGTGCAGGTGTTCTGGTAGAAGGAGCTAACGCAACATTTTCAATGGATGGCGGAACAATCAAAGACAATGCTTCTGATGATGCAGGCAATAAAGGTGGAGGTGGTGTCTACTTTGAGGGGAAAACTGCCATACTGAAGAATGGCAGTATTACGGGAAACTCAGCTGGTGATAAGCATTACACTTCTGGAGGAGGCATATATATTTCATCTGGAGATGTGACACTTGAAAACATGGAAATCAAGAATAATTCTGCATCTGTTAATGTTAATAAGCCTTCTTATCAGGGTGACCGAGCTTTTGGCGGTGGAGTTGTCTTTGTCAGCGGCGGCACATTGACAATCACAAACTGTACTATAGAAAACAATGCGGCGGGCACAGATGGTGGAGGAATGTTCGCTCAAGGTGGGACGATTATCATGACTGGCGGAACTATAGCTGACAATACACTGGCTGATAATCCGGTGAGCTTGAATCGAAATCTGCAGTCAGGGGCAGGAATCTGTTTGTCTGGCAGTAACGCTACATTTACGGGAGTAACTATATCTGGAAATCAGACGAAAGCATTTGCAAGCGGTATTTATGTGGAAGGAAATTCCTCTGATGTAGTATTCAAGGATTGTATAATTACAGGAAATGAAGCTGCTGATAATAATGCGGGAGGAGTAGGTGCTGTTGGCGGAACCGTCACACTGAAAGGCACAACAAAGGTAAGTGGTAATATTGCCAATCAAGGCGGTCAGGGCGTTTATGTCGGCACAGGTGCAACCTTTAAAATTCAGGATACAGTGAAGATTGCTGGCGATAATGATGTGGCTTTAGAAAGCGGAGCAGTCATCACTGTATCAGATGATTTTACAGGAGCTTCGTATGCATCTCCAATTTCAATTACCAGTGCGGATGAGCAAGTTGAAACAGACACTGTTGCCGGCACACCGCTGGTTGTGTATACAGCTGAAGCAGGTGGTGAAGCTGAGGCAAAGAAGGCATCACTAGGAAAGTACTTCATTCCAAGTGCATTTATGACTGCAGGACTGAATATTGGACAGAGTGCCATTGCCGGCAATACGGATCATCTAACCTATGTTGCAAATGCTGTTCCTGATCCGACTCCGGATCCGGTTCCCGAGACAGAACCATCTGGTGACAATGATCCTCTTTACCTTGTAACATTCCTTGACTGTCAGGGAAATACGGTCAAAGTTGAGTGGGTAAAATATGACGCAAGTGCCACAGCTCCTGCAGGATATGGAACATACAGCGGCTTTGCCAATGTCACTTCACATAGAGATTTAAGACCGTTAAGCTGCAAGGTGAGTGATGGCTATGCAGTGCCAAATACTTCCGATAAAACATTCTAAAACTTTGTGAATAATGGACAAATTATACTTTGTGTCTAAACCGAATGTATTATTCTTTTCCAAACTAATAGAATACTTTATAATGATGCCGAAGAGATGATCTTCCACTGGAGAAAAGCAAATGAAAAACGTTATGTTATTCAAACAGGCATCATGCCCGTATTGCAAAGTTGCACTGAAGTATCTCGATGAACTGCAGAAAGATCCAAAATATCATAATGTAAAGATAGAAATTATTGATGAAATTCAAGAGCCGCGCAAAGCAGCGCAGTATGACTATTATTATGTACCTACGTTTTATGTGGATGGCGTTAAAGTAAGTGAAGGTGCTGTCAGCAAGGAAAAGGTTGAAGCTATACTGGCAGAGGCGGTTAAATAGTTTATGTCGTGGTTCTTTCGCAGACGTGCATATGAAGGAACCTCGATTGATTTAAAAGAAAATCATGTCATTGGGACTGCCATGTCGAACAACTATTCTATCGTGTATGATATCTGTCTGCATGATACCAACGTTGTTGTTGGCGACTGTGATCTGCGGTTTGGAATGAATGATGAGCTTTATTATGCCGGCAATGTCGGTTATAACATAAAAGAAGACCACAGAGGACATGGCTATGCCTATGAGGCATGCTGTATCCTCTTTCAAATAGCAAAAGATGAGCATCATCAGAAGTCTTTGCTTATCACATGCTCTCCTGACAACATTCCTTCTCGCAAGACATTGGAGAAGCTGAATGGAGAATATGTGGAAACTGTACCTGTACCTATGTCACATTGGCTTTACAGACGAGGTGAAAAGGTTAAGAATATATATCTGTATAAGCTAAGAGAGGAATAAATGTACTTATGAAGAAAATGATGATGGCAGTGCTTTGCCTGGGAATGCTGGTGGGCTGCAGCAGTAAAACAGCAGCATCCGGCTCGGAAGTAACAATTACCAATCCTGTTGAACTGAATACGGTGACACTGGATATGAGCGGATATGAATGGCTGAATGACAGTGAACCGGCATTTACAGAGATCACGCTGCATGAATCAATCCGCATTTTCGCAGAAAAGGGAACGGGAATTGTATTCTATGGATATCCAGGCTGCTCGTTCTGTCAAAGAGCGGTACCGGAAATGAATGCTGTCGCAAAAGAAATGGGTATAAGTATTTATTACATAGATACCAATATTGCGGCAGATGCAGATCATAAAGAAGATTATGATGTTCTTTCTGGATATATCTCTTCTGTATTCGTAGATGACAGTTTCCAGGTCCCAGAAGTGATTGCTGTAAAGGACGGAGAGATTGTTGGAAATCATCTGTCACTCGTAGATGATTTTAAAATTACTTCAAATGATTCACAGATGAATGATGAGCAGAAGAAAGAACTGCAGGATATTCGGCAGGGCTTTACCGGCGCGGGTCCGCATCGGGACGACATGGTTCCCTACACGACGCTCTTCCGATCTGGGATTGATTGATTTAATTAAAGACTGAGGCAGCTCAGTTTTTTTCTTATTGCCATTAAACTGTTATAATAAGTAATATGCAAAGACTGAAAAAGATACTGACAAGCAGGCTCTTGGGGATTGGCATTCTTGTTGTGGCACAGGTTCTTTTTCTGTTTCTTCTCATATATCAGGCAAGTCTCTATTATCAGATTTATCCAATCTTCTATGTATTTGGAATTGTGCTTGTTATCTATATAATCAATCGTCAGGAAGATCCTTCCTATAAGATTGCCTGGTGTATTGTCATACTGATTGTTCCGCTGTTCGGAGGATTCCTGTATCTATTGTGCGGAGGCAGAAAAGTACCTAAGAAGCTGCACAATGGGACAACACAGGCTTCCGCACGTATGCAGCATCTTCTTGAACAGGATGCAGAAGCATTGAAAAGAATGGATGAAGGAGATCCGACCATTGCCAAGTTATTTCATTATGGTATGAAAAGTGCAGGATTTCCTGTTTACAGCCATACCGAGTCAAAGTACTTCTCTTCTGGAGAAGAATATTTTCCGGTTCTTGCAGAAGAACTGAAAAAAGCAGAGAAGTTCATCTTCATCGAGATGTTCATTATCGATGAGGGATACATGTGGAATACGATTCTTGAAATACTGCAGCAGAAAGTTAAAGAAGGAGTAGAAGTAAAACTGATCTATGATGATTTCGGCTGTGCTGTGACGCTGCCTAATCACTATGATAGAAAACTTAATGCCATGGGAATTGAAACATATCGATTCAATCACATGAGACCGGCATTGGTTGTGCAGATGAATAACCGTGATCATAGAAAGATTGTCGTTATTGATAACAAGGTTGGTTTTACCGGCGGTTTGAATTTTGCGGATGAGTATATCAATCGGATCGTTCGATTTGGATACTGGAAAGACTCTGGGATCATGATCAAAGGAGATGCAGTCAGAAGCCTGTCTGTGATGTTTCTTGGCATGTACAGCTATCTGAAAAATGATGAAGATTCCATAGATTACTCAAGATACTGTCTTGACTGTGCTAAAGAAAAGGGAGAAGGACTCGTACAGCCTTATTCAGATACACCGACTGATGGTGAAGATATCGGTCTGTCCATGCATCTGAACATGGTGAATCATGCACGCAGATATCTTTATATTGATACGCCGTATCTGATCATCAATGCAGATATGCAAAGGGCATTGATGCTGGCAGTAAAGAACGGTGTAGATGTACGCATATGCACACCGCACATTCCTGATAAGCCTATTGTATTTCAGATAACCAGATCCAATTATCTGCCGCTGATTAAAGCTGGCATAAGAATATATGAATATACACCGGGATTCAATCACGCAAAGAATTTTGTTTCAGATGATGAACTTGCCATTGTAGGTACAGTGAATACAGATTATCGCAGTTACTATCTGCACTTTGAGGATGGCATTCTTCTGTATGATGTGCCTGCTGTTAAGAAAATGAAAGAAGATTTTCTGCAGTCTATAGCAAAGGGGAAAGAGGTTACATTGGATGACTGTCTGAATGTGAATGTATTTGTTCGCATTCTGAGGGCGATATTGAACCTGATGACACCGCTGGTATGAAAATGGATGATAAGAAAGCCGCAAAGCGCATGATATGGATTCTGGTTTTCCTATTGGCTCTGATTCTTTCTCTGACGGCTTGGAATCT
>CALEMD010000222.1 GCA_937902945.1 uncultured Erysipelotrichaceae bacterium
GATGAGATTGCAATCATGCGCAATGTCGGAGCCCGCAATGGATTTATCCGTTCTCCATTCGTAATAGAAGGCATGATTATCGGAGCACTTGGATCTATCATTCCTATTGCAATTACAGTTTATGGATATATCTATCTGTACAGCATGACAGGAGGAGTAGTTATTTCAAGTATGTTCCAGCTGATTCCTCCGCATCCATATGTATTGTATCTGTCTCTGGCATTATTGCTGATTGGCATTATCGTAGGCTTGATCGGAAGCTTCTTCTCGGTCACAAAGTATCTGAGGTGGAAGAGATGAAGAAACTGCTGCGCATACTTATAGCAAGTGCTTTGATGATAGCGGTTATACCGGGAACATATGTATATGCTGAAGGAGAAGACTACAGCAATACGGATTATTGGAACAATCTATGTACACAGTCTGATTCATCGCTGTCTTCTGAACAGAAAGCATCCTGTACAGCCTATATGACCTATATGTCTCAGCAGTCTTCCTCTTTGCAGGAACAGCTTGCAGATATAGAAAGTCAGAGAGCAGCAATTGCTGCAAATGTTAAGGAATATGCGGCAAAGGTTCAGGATTACAGCAATCAGGCCAGTGCCCTGAATGATGATATAGCAGATCTCAATGGACAGATATCAGTAAAAGAAGCTGAGATAACCGCAAAACAAGAGGAAATCGATGCAACCCAGGAACAGATTGATACCATTCAGACAAAACTGAAGACAAGAATTGAAAGTCAGCAGTCTACCATGCGTCTGAATCAGTATCTCGACATTATGATGGGAGCCAAGTCATTCAGTGATCTGATCCGCATCATGAATGGACTGAGTGACATTACCAACTTTGATCAGAATACATGGGATCAGCTGTCCGTACTGATTGAACAGCAGAATAAAGATAAAGAAGAGCTGGAAACTGCCAAGGCAGAATTGGATACAGCCAAGCAGAGTGTTGTAGATAAGCAGAACGAACTGCTGGCATTGAAGTATCAGGCTCAGATTGTTGAAGAAGAATACAGGAAACAGCAGGCAGAACTGGAAGCTGAAGGAAATAGAATTGCAGCAAATATAGATGCAATCCGTGAACAGATTACATCAATCAGCAATGCCTTGAATGAAGTGGCAACCAGTGCCGGCTGGACATATCCGGTGCCGGGTGCAAGCATCAGTGCCAATACATGGTATTACTCCAGCGGCGGTATTCACCTTGGTGAAGACTTTGCGGCAAGTCAGGGTACATCCGTACTGGCAGTAGGAAACGGTGTTGTCATCAACAGTGCAGATGGATGTCCTTATGGATATCTTGGCAGCAGCTGCGGAAATAGCAATGGCGGATCCTGGGGCGGCGGCAATCAGGTGTATCTCTTAACATCTATCAACGGTTCACTGTATGCGGTCAAGTATCTGCACCTGCTGGCTGGTTCACCAGCCGCAACAGGTACAATTGTCAGTGCCGGCACTGTGATCGGTCAGGTTGGAAGTTCTGGCAACTCCAGCGGCCCGCATTGTCATATAGAAGTATTCTATCTAGGCACGGGCAGTCTGACATCCTATGCAACAAGCTGGAATGGAGATTTAGCATTCGGCTGCGGATGGGCAGCGGCGGCATTGTCAAAGCTTTGTGAGAATGGAGCATCAGCTCCATGCCGGGTAAAACCGGAAAGCGTATTTGGAGGTTAGACAGGGGAGCGTCATTCCCCTGTTTTTCATTCATTGAGGCACGCATAAGCATGTTAGAATAATACTCGAGGTAACAGTTATGGAAGAAAATAAAAAGATAGATGAAACGGAAAAACCGGAAGAAATACAGAGAATCAGACTGCAGCGCCATATGTGGCCTGATGAGATAGAAAAGAAACAGCTGAAGAAGAGCAATCATCGCTTGAAGACAGCATTGATTGTCTGCGTGATTCTTGCATTTGCATGCGGATGGCTTTTCGGCAGTTTCAGCCCGATTCCATATTTTCATCAGATCAAGAATACATTGGATTCCAATACGGCAATGGATTCAGACAAGAAGTTCTCGGAAGTGCTTAATATAATGTCTGAAGACTGGTATTTTGCGTCTGATATTGAAGATGTCAGCACCCGTCTTGCCAATCAGGCTCTATATGGAATGACTACAAATGAAGAGGACCCGCATACTTCCTATATGTCATCTGATGAAGTAAAGAGTTTTACCCAGTCCATCAATCAGAATTATGTTGGCATCGGCGTACAGTTCATATCAACGGATGGCATCAATATGATTGAACGTGTTTTCCCGAATTCACCGGCTGAGAAGGCTGGCATGCAGGCAGGGGATATCATGCACTCGGTAGATGGAACAGTCATAGATGGCATGAATTCATCCGATATAGCAGCATTGGTGCAGGGAGAAGAAGGATCGGATGTTGTCATCGACGTCATCCGTGAATCAGAAACAATCACACTGACTATCACTAGAGCAAAGGTTTCCATGACTGCTTATGGAAAAATGCGCACTGATACGGAAGCCTATCTGAAGATATATCATTTCGGTGATACAACTGCAGATGAAACCATATCCTATCTTGATTCATTTGTATCTTCCGGTGCCAATTCACTGGTTATTGACCTGCGCGGAAATGGCGGCGGATATCTCGATTCTCTGCAGAAGATTGCAAGCTGTTTCCTGCCAAAAGATACAGTTGTCATGAGACAGGTATATTCTGATGGCAGTGAAGAAACAGTGAAGACCGTCGGCGGAATGTATGATGCATTCAAGAAGATTGTCATTCTGATTGACGGCGATACAGCCAGTGCTTCAGAAGTTCTGACAATGGCCTTGAAAGAACAAAGAGATGATGTAACTGTGATCGGCACAACAAGCTATGGCAAGGGAACCGTTCAGATTACCAAGATGTTTGATGATGGCAGTGCCTTAAAATATACTGTCAGCAAGTGGGTCAGTCCTGACGGAGTATGGATCAACGATACTGGCATTGAGCCTGATATTGAAGTGAAACTGCATGATGTTCTTTATACATCATTTGTACAGATGGAAGATACCGACACCGTATCTGCTGATTCGGTTTCGGATTTTGTGAAAGAAGTGCAGCTTTCACTTGATTATCTTGATTATGAAGTAGATAGAAAGGATGGCTACTTTTCACAGAGCACACTTGCAGCTATTCAGCAATTTGAAAAAGATCATGATATGGAACAGACTGATGTTCTGAATCCGGATACATATTCGGCAATCGTTTCAGCTGTAGTAGCAGACTGGAATAGCAAAGAAACACATGATCTGCAGCTGCAGAAAGCAGATGAGGTGTGTATAGATGAGTGATCACTTTATTCTTGAATCTCCTTTCAAACCAACCGGTGATCAGCCTAAAGCAATCGCAGAACTGGTAGAAGGACTGAAAGAAGGAAAAAAAGAACAGGTGCTGCAGGGGGCAACCGGAACCGGCAAAACTTTTACCATGGCCAATGTCATTGCCAATGTCAATCGTCCGACCCTTGTTTTCTCCCACAATAAAACGCTGGCCGGACAGCTGTATTCTGAATTCAAGGAACTCTTTCCGCATAATCGGGTTGAGTACTTTGTATCAAACTTTGATTATTATCAGCCGGAAGCCTATCTGCCAAAAAAGGATATGTATATTGAAAAGACGGCTTCCGTTAATGATGAACTGGATATGCTCAGGGAAGCCGCAGTCAATTCAGTGCTGGAAAGACGCGATACGATAATAGTTGCTTCTGTTGCCTGCATCTATGCGGCAAGCGATCCAGAGCAGTATAAGGACATGTTCTTTACAATCAGAGTCGGTGAATCAATTGATCGCAATCAGCTTCTTCATAAATTCATTGATCGTCAGTATGTACGCAATGATACCGATCAGACCAGAGGTACACTGCGTGTGCGCGGCGATGTCATTGAAGTGACACCAGCCTACACCAATCAGTTCAATATCCGCATTGAGATGTTCGGTGATGAAGTAGAACGCATTTCAGAAGTTGATCCGGTCAGCGGACACATGCTGAATGCATACCAGCTGTATAACATATTTCCAGCTACCGGCTATGCCCGCAGCAAGGCAACCATGATGAAAGCATGCGATGCTATCGAGGAAGAACTGAAAGAAAGGCTTGCCTACTTTGACAAAGAGGGAAAACCGCTCGAAAAGGAAAGACTCGAACAAAGATGCACCTTTGATATAGAAGCCATGCGTGAGTATGGCATATGTGCAGGCATTGAAAACTACTCCATGCATATAGACGGCAGAAAACCAGGGCAGAGGCCGTGGAATCTTTTTGATTATTTTCCGAAAGACTACCTGCTTTTTGTAGATGAATCACACGTTTCTGTACCGCAGATACGCGGCATGTATACAGGCGATCATGACCGTAAGCAGGTTCTTGTAGATTATGGATTCCGTCTGCCTTCTGCACTCAATAACAGACCAATGAAATTTGATGAATACGAAGGCATGCTGAATCAGGTCATCTACTGCAGTGCGACGCCTGGCGACTATGAACTGGAAAAAGTTCATCATCAGACAGTAGAGCAGATCATCCGTCCTACCGGTCTATTGGATCCGGTTATCACTGTCAAGCCGACACGCGGACAGGTGGATGATATATGCATGCAGATTGACAGGAGAATAGAGAACAAAGAAAGAGTTCTGATTACAACACTGACCGTCAAGATGGCAGAAGATCTCAGTGAATATCTGAAACAGAGAAACTACAAGGTTACCTATCTCCACCATGAGATCAAAGCCCTTGAAAGAATAGAAGTCATCCGCAATCTGCGTCTTGGCAAGGTGGATGTGCTGGTTGGAATCAACCTGCTCAGAGAAGGACTGGATATACCGGAGGTATCACTAGTATGCATACTGGATGCTGACAAGGAAGGATTCCTGCGTTCACAGCGTTCACTGATACAGACCTGCGGCCGAGCGGCAAGAAATGAACATGGTGAGGTCATCATGTATGCAGATAACATGACTGATTCTATGAAAAAGGCAATTGATGAAACCAACAGACGCCGTCAGATTCAGCAGAAGTATAATGATGAACATCATATTATCCCGCATACTGTAAAGAAGACGATACAGGATGCCATCCATGGCAAGGAAACAAAACAGATGGCTGAGAAGTATATCCGCAGGAAAGCACAGACAACAGCAGGTGACAGGCAGAAACTGATTATCCAGCTAGAAGGCGAAATGAAAGAAGCCGCAAGAACGCTCGACTTTGAAAGAGCTGCAGAACTCAGAGATATCATCTACGATATGAAAGCAGAAGAGTAACGATCAGAAAAATGCCTTTGGCTGAGTAACAGTCAGAGGCATTTCTTTAGAATATGGAAGAAATATTACTTCTTTGCTTCTTTGTAATACAGATAAACATAGTAGGCCAGAGCGACTACTACCGCAATCGGCAGAAGTTTCCCAATAATTGCAAGACTGAAGTGAAGAATAGAACCCAAAAGATTAACAGCAATCCACAAGACGAATAAGCCTAACAGAAGTTTTCTAGCCTGTTCAGCAGTCATATAATATCGTCTCCTTTCAATATGCCATATTCTAGCACAAATCATTTCGCAAATCATTGTTACAGATGTGTAAGAATGACTGGGGTTTATCAAGCCATCATAATAAGATATAATAATCAAGAAAGCAGCGGGGAAAGACAATGACAGAAAAAAAGGACTTCTTAAGTGAACTTGCCAAAGAAGTAGAACAGAAGAAAAAAGGAACAAGAGAAAAAATAGATACAATTGATGATTATCAGTCAGAACGCGTATCAGCTAAGTCTTCTTCTGGAATTGATAATGAATTTGATTATCCGCAGTCACATAAAAAGGAGACTGCGGCACCAAAACCAGAACCAGAACAGAAGCCAATTCCTCAGACAGTCTTCAGGCAGGAAGAGCCAGAAGAGGATGAAGAAACAGAAACAGAAGAAGCCTATGGCGAGGATGGATCGCCAGATAGTTTTCAGGAAGAATCGCTTACTAGAATTGATAAGCCAAAACGGCAGATCAAGAAGAGTTTTATTGTTCTGCTGGCAGTGGTGGCAATTGCCCTTGGAATACTGGTCTGGTATTTGAATTTTGCACCAAAGATCACAATGCCTGACTTTGTCAATCAGACACTGAATGATGTGGCTGGCTGGGCAAAGCAGAATCAAATTGATAATACATACATTGTTTCAAAAACTGAATTCAGCATGGAAATAGATGATGGGAAAATTATTTCCCAGAGTGTTTCTTCTGGCAAGAAGATAACAAATAAAACACCGATTACATTCGTAGTATCTGATGGACCGGATC
>CALEMD010000223.1 GCA_937902945.1 uncultured Erysipelotrichaceae bacterium
ATAACCAATATGATTCTTAGCTGAAATGTCATTACAGTCTCCTCACTTTCTAATACTTTCTATCAAAATTGCCGTGGTCACCTTGATCATATAATATACTGAAGAACTCATCTGAATAGAAGATACTCCACCTTGACGTTCTTTCATCTGCACAGGCTCTTCCACTATTTTCATCTTCCTTTTTAATAAATAAACAATGCTCTCTGGCTCGGGATAATCTCTGGGATATGTTCTGGCAAACAATTCAATAACCTTTCGATTTGCCAACCTGAAGCCAGAAGTAGGATCCGTAACAGTCTGCCCAGTTATATGGCGAATCATTCTTGTAAAATATGCAATTCCAACTCTTCTCATGAAAGTTGATTGAAACCCCTCTTTGTCAATAAATCGAGACCCAATAACCATATCTGCATTTTCCTGATCCATTTTATTTACTAAATTTCTTAAAAAGGATACATCGTGCTGCCCATCTGCATCAACCTGTACCGCTTCATCATATCCATTCTCTAGAGCATAGCGATATCCTGTCTGCACTGCTCCGCCAATACCCAAATTCACCGGCAAATCAACATAGTTAAAATGATTTTCCTTCAATATAGACAATGTATTGTCTTTTGAATGATCATTGATCACAACATAGTCAAAATCAGATACAGTCCTAATGATATTCTCAACTGTTTCTTTAATATTTGCGCTTTCGTTGTATGCTGGAATAATAATTAATTTTTTCATATTCTATTTACCCTGCTAATAATACGCTTTACTTCAGTGCATTCTGATCTTCACTTGACTTATATTTCTTCTCAATTAATTTAGCTATTGGTGCCGGCCAAAACATTTTAAACATCGTCAGGTCTTCTGAACCCCTGCCCTCTGAATTGATCAATGAAGACGTTGTAGAATCCTCATGGATCCGATGTGACATTAATATCTTATTTACAAAAGCAAATTCACCATTTTGGTGAGACAGTTTTTCCCATGCCTGCCAATCTAAATCACTTTTGAATCCCTTCACAAAAATCGGCCGATTTAAATTAGTAAGACAGTATGTAACTGCTGGACAGCAGATTGGAGATCCCATAGATAGTACTCTTCTTCTCCAGAAAACTGATTTCCATTGCTTTTGATTCCGCAGAGGAATCAATAATTTTCTTTTTACATTCAAAAGTTTATTATTTTTTATTTCGACAGCATTTCTCAATTCAGAATAATCACTGAACGCAATCAGCGGATGGTCACATTTATTTATAGCCATTAATATCTGTTCAGCATATTCTTTCTGATATATATCATCCTGATGCGCAATAGTTGCAAGCGGTGACGTCACTTTGCTTAAAGCAAAATTCCAATCATCTGAAATGTCACTGCCCTTCGCGATGCCATATTCATTCAAATACAGAGGAATATTATATTTTTTGCCAAGAGAGCGAATATATTCATTTGGAGTTGATGTGACCATTATAATATTTGTTTTGACTGTCTGTTTGTTTAAAGAAAGAATGCATTTTTCTAAATAAGCACTCTCTTTATAGGCACATATTACAAATGTATGTTCATTTGCTGAATATTTCATATTTTCTCTCCCGTCTCAATTATAATTCCGCATCATATTTTCCTGCTGCTATTTCTTCAGCAGAAATATTTGCATATTTGCCAAAATCAAGTTCATATGGAAAATGATTTTTCCTTTTTTCTACTGGCGGCATCTGCATGTAATCACCATATTGATCGGTCAGTGATTTTTCAACATTGCATGGCATGTATACATCCAAGCCATTAAACTTGACAATGCGAAGCGGGAAAATGTCTGTCCGATCATATATCTCATAATCAGGATATGTATCAAATAAGAAACCTACTTTTTTTGAGTTATCGAGATTCTTGTATGGTGCAGCTATTCTGATTGCCTTTTTATATAATTTTTCCTTTGAAATACCAAAAACAGTTAACACTCCATGTGCTATCCCAGTTATAACATGTGTAAGTTTTGCTTTAGCTCCTTTATAAGGCAGTACCGGAAAAGCAATACTTCTAAGAATCTGCAATTTGCTGAGAATAAATGATTTTCTTGATATTTTATTCAATTCTTCTGGATTATCTGGTAAATTGTCCAAAACATACATATCCAAGAATATACCTAAAAAACAATGAATATCTTTTAAAGGCTCTTCAACAAATTTTGTACCTTTCAGCATCAGTCTTGTTGTCATCAGAGGATAATTCTTGTCTGTTCCAGTATTCATCGCAATATATTTATCTGGCATTTCTTCGTTGATGCGCTTTATAAATTCATCATAATCTTTACGCATCATAGCAACATCAATATCATCATCCCAAGGAATAAACCCCTGATGACGAATCGCACCAATTGCAGATCCGCCAATCAAAAAGAATTTCACATTATACTTCTGACATATCTTCAAAGAATCTCTTAGGATCATTAGTTCAATCTGTTGGACCTTTTGCAATGTTTCTTTATCATATTCTCTCATTTTTATATCCTTTTTATTAAATCTTCAGCAAATCAATTTCATTTTCAAAATCCTCTGAAACCTCTGATAAAGCTTCCGCTATATTCTGTTCAATAAAAAAGGATTTATAGTTTCCAGAAGTAATACGTTTTACAAATTCAACCAATTCATTTCTAATTCCTTCGCCTTCCAACTGATAAAAATATCTTTTGTTATTCTCGGGATGTTCAAAACGAATTTCAAAATAATCTGTTTTCCACCATGGTGCTGGAACATATATATATCCTTCTGTTCCTGAAATCACTAATTCACCTTCAGATTTCACACCAGTGGCTGCTCTTACAGTCGCTACAGCATTCTGATATTTCAATATGATCTCTGTAAATCGATCCAAGTGATTTTCATCAAGACTAGATATAAGTTTCTTGCCTTCATAATTTGTGCCTAACAGCTGCAGCACCGGCAGCAGTCCTGTCATTCCCCAATCATATAAAGATCCCCAATGCATACTGTTTTCACTGATATCTTCTTTTAAACTTGTGCATACTG
>CALEMD010000224.1 GCA_937902945.1 uncultured Erysipelotrichaceae bacterium
CATCTTGGTCTGTTCATCGCTGAGCCGGGCAGGAACAATGCGGGAAGTGGAAGCCATGCCTTTTGATGCCTCACCTTTAGCTGATTTTCCGCCGCCCTGGTATTTATCTTTATAGTCAAGAAACTCATCGGGATTATTGGTTCCAACTTCTTCAAGAACACTTGCCTGTGCTTTGAAGCAATCGCCCATTACAGAACAGTTGATCTCACGCAGAGGTTTCACAAGCTTCTCAGTGATGACTTTGAAGTCATACTGACTTGTTTCCTCAAAGCAGCGGATGTATTCCTGATCGTTGTGTGCAACGCATATGCCGACAGAAGAGCCTGTGCAGGCCGGCTTGAGAATGACAGGGTACAGAAGCTTATGAACCTGCTCAAGGATCTGCTTTGGATTCTCATCCATTTCGTGACCATAGCACCAGAACCATTTGGTAATAGGAAGTCCGGAGCCGCTCAATGCAAGCTTCTGCAGTACTTTATCCTGACCGATGGCAGAAGCAACCACATCGCATCCTGCATATGGAAGCTTCAGCATTTCCAGCATTCCCTGCAGCGTGCCGTCTTCACCATTTGTACCATGCACTACCGGTATAGCTACATCAATGGAAGTGATCGGCTTATTGTTGAAAAGACCTGGCTTTGCCGGTTTCATGACAACCGTACTGCCTTCCTGTACAAGTACTACCTGTGTGCACTTTTCTTTCAATGCTTCAAGATCCTTGAAGCTGGCTATGTCATTCAGCAGTTCTGAGTAGTAGAATCTGCGGTTTTTCCCAATATAGATTGGGACAATATCATATTTATCTCTGTCTAAGGCTTCCATAGCCTGGTGGGCAGATATAATGCTTACTTCATGTTCAACGGACTCGCCGCCGAAGAATACAGCTATTTTTAATTTCATTGCATGCCTCCGCTTCGTATTATACTAAAAAAAACACTCTTATGGCATACATGTGAGGCTTTTTCATTCGATATGTACAAAAGATGGTAAAATTATAAAGCGGAGGCAGAGGAATGAAAAAAGCACTTGTTCTAGCTGGCGGCGGCACGAGAGGCAGCTATCAGTATGGTGCAGTCAAAGCACTGCTGGAATTGGAAGAAATGGATTTTGATATTATAACCGGCACTTCGATTGGGGCCTTGAATGGCACACTTTTGGTGCAGAGAGACTATCAGGCAATGGCTGATATGTGGCATACACTCAGTGTGGATAAGATCATCAAGGGGAAACTCCCGGCAGAATTCAATCTGGAATCTATTATCAATGAAAGGAATCTTCTTCCTCATTTCTTCAAAACATATATCAAGGAGAAGGGAGTGGACAATTCTCCCTTTATAGAACTGCTGAATAAACTGTATAATTCAGAGAAATTTGCGGCATCTGATATTGATTTTGGATGCGTGACCGTAGGCAATATGTCGCTGAATCCAATCTATGTAGACAAGCATATGATGAAGGAACACGGAGCCGACTGGCTGATTGCGACAGCATCCTGCTTTCCGGCATTTCCAGTGCATTCTTTCAGTGAAGGTGAATTTATCGACGGCGGCTACTTTGATAACCTGCCGATTGATCTAGCACTGAGAAAGGGAGCAGAGGAACTGACGGTAATCGATCTGTCTGATGAACCGCATCATTCTCTCTATGTGGCAAGACCGCACATCCGCTACATCTTTCCGCAGACACCGACAGGTTCATTCCTGGATTTTTCGCCGGAATCACTGAGGCGTTTAGAAACATTGGGCTACAACGATACAATGAAGTCCTTTCATGTATATGATGGAGCTGCCTATACATTCAGAAAGATGGATATTCCTTCCTACTTTGATCGCTATTATCTGAACTGTCTGATGACGGAAACAAAGATCCGCACTGCCATGATGCTCGTGCAGAAGATACGCAGTGAAAGCCGCATCTATGATCGTCTTAGGGAACAGATGCATCTGCCATCACTTACTGTAGAGCAGTTCTGCTTTGGAATCATTGATGATATTCTGAAGATACTCGATTATGATATGCAGCCGGTATATGATTTCCGCACCGTACAGAAGGATATTGTCGAAGCATTCGCGCCAGCGGCTTCCGCTGATTATGACATGATGCCCAGTTTGAAGCTGAAGGATATCAAAGAGTATGTGCAGACACTGGATCAGAAGGGTATTGTCATGCGTATTATTCATCAGAATCTGTTCCCAGAGGATATCGTATTCAAAGAGAATATGATCCTAACGGTCTATCCGTTTGAACAGGCTCTCGCAGATATGGTTACAATGATGATGAAAAATCAGGAGGAATAGGAATATGGAACGTATTGCATCATTTGAAAAGGTCAGCTTCAACCAGTTTTTTCAGGACTGGTATACACTGTGTCCTGGTGACAGTGAGGATGAAATCAGACGCATGTATGAGCATATTCAGGTACCATGCCGGGCAACTGCCGGTTCAGCCGGCTATGATTTCTTTGCGCCGCATGATATCCTCATCAAACCGCGTGAACAGGTTCTGATACCGACAGGCATTCATGCAAAGATCAAGGAAGGCTATGTGCTGATGCTGTTCCCGCGCAGCTCGCTGGGATTCAAGTTCAGACTGCAGCTTGATAACACGGTAGGCATCGTTGACAGTGATTATATCCATGCCCGCAACGGCGGTCATATATACTGCAAACTGACCAATGATACCCATGAAGGCAAACCGGTCATCATCAAAAGCGGTGAGGCATTTATCCAAGGTGTTTTCCTGCCGTTTGGCATCACCAATGACGATGATGTCAAAGCAGAAAGAACCGGCGGCATAGGCAGTACAACGAAGGGAAAGAAATAATGAGTGAAGACAGAATTGAGCAATCCATATTGGATCGCATACAGGAGTATAAAGACAGAGGATGCATTGTACCTTCAATTGATCTGATCAAAACACCCTCACAGATCGAAGGAATCAAAGCAAGTTCAGGAATCAATACCTTGGTATTGGATGAGGTAGGCAAAGTTATTCATGAAGGCATGAGCACACAGGAAATTGATGACATTGTAGCTAAGGTGACGGCAGATAACGGAGCCATCTGTGCCCCGCTGCACTTTGAAGGCTATCCGAAAAGTGTATGCACATCCATCAATGATGAAGTATGCCATGGCATTCCGATGCGGCACAGAAAGCTGAGAGACGGCGACATTGTCAATGTCGATGTCTCAACAATCTATAAGGGCTATTTCAGCGATGCCAGCCGGATGTTCATGATCGGTCACGTCAGTGAAGATAACAGACGCCTTGTTGAAGAGACAAAGAAGTGTCTTGATATCGGAGCCAAGGCCGCAAAGCCATGGGGATTCGTTGGCGATATCGGCTATGCCATCAGCCACTATGCCCGTTCAAAAGGCTATTCAGTAGTCAGTGAGCTTGGCGGACATGGGGTTGGCATTGCTTTCCATGAGGATCCGTTCATCGCCCATATCGGCAGAAAGAATACAGGCATGCTATTGGTGCCGGGAATGGTATTCACGATTGAACCGATGATCAATATGGGCCGCCCGCAGGTAGAGATTGATCCGATTAATCAATGGACAATCTATACTGTAGATCATAAGCCAAGTGCCCAATGGGAACATACATTCCTCATTACCGAAACAGGCAATGAGATACTTACATACTAGGAGCATATATGTCTAAAGAAGAACTGGATTTCTTGAAAAGAAGACGCAGCATCCGCCGCTTTCTGCCGGAACAGATTCAGCCTGAACAGCTGAAGGCTATTGAAGAGGCGGCTGTACTGTCAGCGAGTGCCATGAACGAACAGGCATGGTTCTTTGCGGTGATTCAAAGAGAAGATATCATTGAACAGCTTGAAGAGCTGGCCGATTCAGAAGGAGCTTTCTATGGTGCAAGGACAGTCATCGTACTGTTTGGCAAAGAAGATGCCATTGCCCCAGAAACGGATACTATTCTAGCAGCCGCGGATATGATGCATGCGGCAGTGGCGGTGAATCTTGGCACATGCTTTATCTATCTTGCGAAGAAACTCTTCAATGATCCTCGCTACAGCCAGCTGAAAGCGGCATGCGGGGTTCCGGAAGGATATACATGCTATGGATCGCTGGCAGTAGGCATTCCTGACCAGGAAATCCCAAAGCCGTCAAAACGCAGATATGATGTATTTTCCTATATACGCTGAAACAGGAAAGGAAATGATATGGACGACGCCATCTATGTAACAGGTCATAAGAATCCTGATACAGACAGCATCTGCTCAGCAATTGCTGTTGCAGACATGAAGCGCAGGTGCGGAATCAATGCGATTGCATGCCGACTTGGACCTCTGAATGATGAGACCAAGTTTGTTCTGAAACGCTTTGCTGTTGAGAATCCTCTGCTGCTCAGTGATGCCCGCAGTACGCTGGCAGATATTGAAAAAGATGAAGCAGCAATCATCAGCCAGGACGCTACCGCTCATTATGCCTGGAAAGAGATGTTTCTAGCCCGCAATAAATCTCTGTTTGCAATAGACAAAGAGGGAAATCTCAGCGGTCTTGTTACGACTAGCAACCTGTCACAGGTCAGACTGATGGACGACAAGGAAACAGATCAGCTCATGGCGACAGTCAGTCTGCGCAATTTTGCAGAAACACTGAAAGGTACGATACTCTGTGCCCCAGAGCACTTTGCGACAGATGGGAATATCAATATCATTACATTGGAAAATGATGAAGTTCTTGCACAGAAGAAATGCAGCAACATTGCGATTCTTTCGAGCTCTGCATTAAAGCATCAGTTTCTGATAAATCACGGCACAAAGCTATTGATTATTACCTGCGGCATCAAGGTTGAGCCTGAAGTCATAGACAATGCCAAGGCACATGGTGCCGCCATTATTGCAACAGACAGGGATACGATGCATGTAGCCCGCATCATTATGGAATCCTATACAATAGAGCATATTATGACGCGCAAGATCATTTCCTTCTCTGACGATGAATTTGTAGATGATGTTGCGGCTAAGATGGCCAGTTCCCGTGTGCGCAGCTATCCGGTATTGAATGCAGAAGGACAGATTGTCGGAGCTATATCCCGCTATCATACGCAGAACTATCGCCGCAAGCAGTTCATACTTGTCGATCACAGTGCCAAGAATCAATCGATCAATCATATTGAGGATGCTGAGATACAGGAGATTATCGATCACCATCATATCGGCAATATTGAAACAGATTATCCGATCAATTACCGCAACCAGAAGGTTGGGTGCACATGCACAATTGTCGCCAATCTCTATCAGGAGAATGGACTTCTGCCGGATGAAGCAATGAGCGGACTGATGCTCAGTGCAATTCTCTCTGATACCTTGAATTTCAAATCTGCTACAGCGACTAAGCAGGACAGAGAAACTGCTGCCTGGCTGGCCGACAGAGCTGGCATCAAAGACATGAATGCATATGCTTTAGAAATGCTCAGTGCTTCCGTGGCACTTAAGGATTCAACACCGCACGAAATACTCAATCGAGATCTCAAGACGTATTCCATCTCACATTTCAAGATGGCAATTGGGCAGACAAACTACAGTCATATTGAAGAGATACAGGCTCTGCTTCCTAAATTCAGAACGGTTATTGAAGAGGAAATGCATGAGAAGGGACTTGATCTGATGGTCATGATGTTTACCAATGTGATGGCCGAAGGAACTATGTTTGTCTATTATGGACCGCTGTCCTATCTTGTGACTGGAATACTGAAGACTAAGTTTGATGATCATTTCGGCTTTGATCCGGATATCATATCGAGAAAGCAGCAGCTGATGCCGAAACTGTCTTCACTGCTGAAAGCGATGTCCTGATTATGGCAAACATACAGTCACTATTCCAGTGGGATACAAAAGAGGAACGCGAGAAACAGAAAGCGGATTATGAAAAGCGCATATTCCCATTAGGACCGATGCAGAAAGAAATGGATTCTGCAATTCTGCAGGCGCTAGTCAAGACAAAGTCAACAGATCAGGAAAGAATGTTTCTGCTCTGCAGTGTCCGCGATTGGCATCTGGAGAATGAAGAAGATATGCAGGCCTTGCTGAAAGAGCATCGCAAGTCAAAGACATGGCGTATCGTGAATCATCTCAGCCAAGAAGATAAAGCGGTTATCATTGCCTTAGCAGTCAATGGCATTCATGCCGTGCAGGACTTTTATCCAGATGCACAGAGCATCGCTGCCCTTGCACAGGAGCTTCTGAAATGAAAAAGAAGGCTTCAGATCCCACAATCTGAAGCTTTTTCTTTCAGCACATGTTTTAGAAGAAGCCGGTTGATAAGCCAGAACAGACTTCCATATCCGGCCGCCGCAGTCATGATGATCAGAAACCATATCCAGGTCTCTGCTGTAAAGCTGCCATTCAGAATGACAAGCAGCAGGGCAGTCACAAAACCTGTGCAGCAGAACAGCAGCAGATTCAGAAGGAATGTTTTTCTCTGAAGAATTGTTTTAAGCAGCCAGCCAAGGTAAAACCACTGCAGGATGCTCAGAACAGCAATGATCAAGATCACCCAAATAAATCCAGAAGGCGGGGGGAAATCCGCTCCGCTCAGCATGATCAGTGTCCAGCTGAAAAAGAAGAGAAGAGATTCTATCCAAGGCAATCTCTTCATGCGCTCACCAGCATAAATACAATACCGGCAATCAGCAAAGCACCAGCAGCTGTAATGAGCAGTCCTTTCAGAAACCCCTCAAAATGATAGCGGTAATTCTTGTATCCAGGATTGCCTTCGGTGCCAGGTATGATCATGAACTTTGGATTTACAGTACAGAAGATAATCCAGTCAAAGACAAAAAGATCGAATAGATTCCAGATCTGCAGAACAATGAAAGCATGCAGAAGCAGAGTGATGAAAGATGCATCAGTTCCAGCATAGTCACTCTGCATGCATATGATGACAATTGCAAAGAACAGCAGCAATGCCGGCAGTGCCATGCGCATAAATCCTTTTTTCTCTTCTTTGGTCTGAGCAGGAATTGTATCCAGTATTTCCTTTGGATAGCTCTTCATTTCATATCTTGGATTGACCTTCAATATTACGGCAATCCAGCCGCACATGGCAATTGCAAATATCAATCCTTCAATGAGTGCTTTATCGGCTTTCAGCATCTGTTTTCTCCTTAAGATTTTCTACGGGCGAATTCTTTTCATCAGCCATACGGCGTCTGCAAGATAGGGCTCGTCTAAGTATTCTTCTTTGTCAATTCTGTATCCGTGCTTCATGTAGAACGATAGGGCATGCCGGTTGTTTTTAAAAGCCCATATGAGTATTTCTGAATAGCCTTGTTCAATGGCGGCATCTTCCGCAAACTTCAGCAGCTGACTTCCAATTCCTCTGCCCTGATATGCAGAAGCAATGTAGATGCGCCATATTTCAAAGGCATCTTTATAATCCTTCTCTTCAGTAGGTCCGCATGACAGCAAGCCCGCAGCCTGATTATTTGCGGTATATACATATTCACTGAGCCGCTTAGACTGAAAGTCTTCTTTCAGATGCATCGCTCTTTGCCTGCATCCGTCTTCAGTCAATAGAGAAGGATTGACGTATCCCTGGTATACAGATGTCCAGTTATCATTCACAAATCTGCATACAGTTACAATATCTTCAGTTTTCAGTCTGCGGATTCATTCAGTATCTTTCATATGCCGTTATTATAGTGCATCTGATCAGAATTGAAAAAACAGTATAGGCATTATCTGCCTGCACTGTTCATTGTATATGGTGTGCCCGGTGGGGATCGAACCCATAACCTTCAGATTCGGAATCTGATACTCTATCCAATTGAGCTACGGGCACATTTACCGTGTTTAATATTACCACATGAATAAGGAAAATCATATCGTCACTAGACGAGGCAAAGCCATGATATAATCATGGCATGACAGCTAAAAAAGAAGATATAAAACTGATTCTGTGCGATATAGACAATACGATTCTGCCGCCTCATCATACAGAGATCAGTCAGAGACTGAAAGATGATTTTCAAAAAGTGATGCAGAAGGGCATACAGGTTATTATTGATACAGGAAGACACTATACGTTTATACCTCCTTCATTCTTCAGGGATCTGCCAATGGAATACATTGTAACGATCAATGGTGCATGTCTATGCGATCGTGAAGGCAATATTCTGCAGAAAAGAGAAATGAGCGAAGAACAGATGAACAGAATCACCGAACTCTGTCAGAAGAATGGAATAGGATTGGGCTTTAAGTTCAGTGATCGGATTGTTACATATGCCAACTATGATGTTTTTGTGGAAGGGTATACGCAGAATATTCCAGAGTTAAGAAATAAGATACTGAATGATGATGAGAAGCGCAGTCATCATCTTGCAGCGGGATATCCATTAGGCACATTTCTGATCGGCAATGAGAATATCATTGAACCGTTTGTAAATGCGATGCCTGAGCTGACCTTTGCATGGTCGGCTAGAAGAGGCTATGACGTATTCCTGAAAGATATAACAAAGGCATCAGGAGCAGAACCGCTGCTGAAAAAGCTTGGGATCGGATGGCAGAATGTCATGGCATTCGGAGATGCCGGCAATGATACGCCGATGATTGCGGCGGCAGGAATCGGAGTAGCAATGGAAAATTCAAAAGACGATGTCCGCGAGGCGGCAGATATGATCGCCCCGCCATGTGAAGAGGATGGAGTAGCACAGGTGCTGGAAAAGATGTTTCTCGAATAAAAAACAGTGTCCCGAAGGACACTGCTAACGATCTTCTCGGAAGTAGGAGATGCCAAGACTTTCTGGGTTCTGGTTCTCCTTTTTCTTTTTGGTGCTTACAGCAATCAGTACAATAATCGTTACAAGATATGGAATCATCTGATACAGGTTCTGCATGTAGGTTACGCTGCTTGCCCCAAACCATTTTGCCAGTACGGAAGAAATGGAACTTGGAATATAGAGATAGCTCCAGAAGCAGAATCCGAATAGATAGGCACCCCAGGTTGCGTTCTTCGGTTTCCAGCTGGTGAAAATGACAAGAGCTACCGCCAGCCAGCCAAGAGCTTCCAGCGATCCGCCGTTGTCCCATGTGCCTTTGACATAGTCCATGACGTAATACAGACCGCCAAGTCCTTCAATGCCGGCACCGATGATCGTTGACCAGTATTTGTAGCGGGTAACATTGATGCCGGCAGCATCCGCAGTGGCAGGATTCTCACCGACAGCCCTCAGATTCAATCCGATTCTTGTGCGGGACAGGAAGTACTGGGTAAAGAAGGCAATTGCAAGGGCAAGGTATGCCAACAGACCATAGGAGAAGAAGATGGTGCTGATATTGCCGAACGCCGAGGAAAGCCAAGGAATCTGGGTACGGATAACAGAACTGGCACCGGCTACGGATATCTGCCCGACACCTCCGGAGAGCTTGACTAAGGAGCCTCCGAAGAAATTGGCGATTCCTGATCCGAATATGGTCAGAGTAAGACCGGTAACATTCTGATTGGCACGAAGAGTAACAGTAAGGAAGCAGTAGATCAATCCGCCTAGCATTGAAGCAGCTAAAGCACAGACAACTGCAATCAATGCACTGATTGCGGCCACTGGAGCAGCAGCTGTAGATTCATACAGATAGGCACCGGCTAAGGCCCCGATACCGCCTAGGTACATGATGCCTGGAACTCCGAGATTCAGGTTTCCTGATTTTTCAGTCAGTATTTCACCGATGGAACCGAACATGATGATGGTTCCGAATGTTATGGCCGCACTGATCCATGCGGCAAAGGATGTAAATGTCATGCCTGCACCTCCTTCTTTTCACGGGATCTGAATACAACCCGGAAGTGAATGAAGAACTCACTGCCGAGAATGAAGAACAGAATGATGCCGATCAGAATATCGGAAGCATATTTATTGAAGTTGAAATCAGATGCGATCTGGTTGGCACCGCGATTCAGGAAGGTGATCAATAGAGTGATCAGTATCATTCCAAGCGTATTGAATTTCGCAAGCCAGGCGACAATGATGGCTGTAAAGCCGCGCCCGCCGGCAGTGGAAGAAGAGATCGTATGGCTGACACCGGAAACTTCCAGAAATCCTGCCAGACCGCAGATGGCACCGGATATAAGCATGGTTCTCTTGATGACCTTTGAGACGGAGATGCCAGCATAGCGGGCTGTATTTTCGCTTTCACCAACAACGGCTATTTCATAGCCCTGTTTCGTATTGCGCAGATAGAAGTACATTCCAATTGTAATAGCGAGGACAATGACAACATTCCAGAAATAGGCAGAGCCCATTGCCTTAGGAAGCCAGCCGGCTCTTGTCGCTGAGTTGATGACACCGACGGAATGGGACTGTTTCTTATCCCATACATCGATATAGAACTCAACCAGCTGCAAAGCGATATAGTTCATCATCAGCGTAAACAGTGTTTCATTGGTCCGAAACTTCGCTTTGAAATATGCCGGTATGAATCCCCATAGAGCACCCGCGGCCATAGAAGCAAATGCCATCATGATCAGAAGGATGATATTCGGTACAGAATCACCGACATAGATCATCAAGGCAGCGCATACAAGACCGCCGATCAGTATCTGACCCTCAGCACCGATATTCCAGAAGCGCATGCGGAATGCAGGAGCTAAACCGACTGCAATGCATAGAAGCAGTGACATATCTTTCAGTGTTACCCAGATGCGGTTTGCAGTTCCAAATGCACCGCTGAACATGGACTCATAGACGGAGATAGGATCAAGATGGGTAATGCCATTGATGAATAAAGCAGAAACTGCCAGACCCAATACCACTGCAATCACACGGATCAGAACAGCTTTTCTGCGGGTTATATCGCTGCGATGCACGATATGGACAAATGGTTCTTTTCGCTGATTGCTGACTTCAAATGCTTCCTTCATTGCTGTTCTCCTTTCCGCTGACTAGATCTGTCATTCTGCGTCCGACTTCTTCCTTGGTTGTGGTTCTTGCGTCTAGGACGCCGTTTTCATGACCGTTGCACAATACAAGAATTCTGTCACTGAGAGCGAGCAGCACATCGAGGTCTTCACCTACATAGATGACTGCCACTCCTTTCTGTTTCTGCTGATTCAAGAGATGATAGATTGTATAGGATTTAGAGATATCAAGGCCTCTTACGGCATATGCGGTCATCAGCACAGTAGGGCTGGCGGCTATTTCTCTGCCAACCAGTACTTTCTGCACATTGCCGCCGGAAAGCTGTCTGACCGGTGTTTCTACGCTTGGCGTTGAAACATCCAGTTCCTTCATGATTGTATTGGCTAGTTCCAGCGGTTCCTTGCGATTCAGGAAGAATGAATTGCCTTTGTCGTAGTCTTTCAGCATCATGTTTCCGGTCATGCCCATCGAGGCAACCAGACCCATGCCGAGTCTGTCTTCCGGAACAAATGACAGGTGAATGCCGTAACTGCGTATCTGTCTAGGCTTCGCACCGACAAGGTTCTTTACAGAACCATCTTCATCATTGTATTCAATGACTCCGCCTGGCTGCACCTTCTGCAGACCGGCAATAGCTTCCAGCAGTTCTTTCTGTCCGCATCCTGAGATGCCGGCAATGCCTAAGATTTCACCGCTGTTGAGAGTGAAGCTGACATCGTCAAGGACCTTGACGCCATCTCCATTGAGAACACTGAGATTCTTTACTTCTATGCGTTTCTCTGGATTGACGGGTTCGGGTCTGTCAATATCCAGCTCTACTTTCTGTCCAACCATCTTCTCCGTCAGTATCTGTTCATCCGCAACAGCCGTAGGAATGGTTGAAATGTATCTGCCTTTGCGCAGAATAGTGACGCGATCCGACAGTTCAAGTACTTCATTCAGCTTATGGGTAATCAATACGACTGCCTTGCCGTCTTTGCGCATAGCTTTGAGTACCGCAAACAGCTTTTCTGTTTCCTGCGGTGTCAGTACGGCAGTCGGTTCATCAAGAATCAGTATATTTGCACCGCGATACAGTATTTTTACGATCTCCAGTGTCTGTTTCTGAGCAACGCTCATATCATAGACTTTCTGCTTTGGGTCAATGTCAAACCCATACTGTTCGCAGATTGCTTTCACCTTATTGTTTACTTCGCTAAGATTGTAATGGTTTTTATCTGAAGGCATGCCAAGAATTATATTCTCGGCAGCTGTAAATACATCAATGAGCTTGAAATGCTGGTGAATCATGCCAATGCCGAGGGCATAGGCATCGTGAGGACTGGCAATGGATACTTCTTTGCCGTCTATAAAAATATTGCCGCTGTCGGGATAATACAGCCCGGCAAGCATATTCATCAAGGTTGTCTTGCCTGATCCGTTTTCCCCAAGTATTGACAGGATCTCACCATAGCGTATATCCATGGTTACTTTGTCGTTGGCAACAACCGGTCCGAATGTTTTGGTGATGTCCATCATTCTGACTGCAATCTGATCTTTCATGCGAATACCTCCCCTTGAATAAAACGATAGAAGGGAAACTGAAGATGCCTTCAATTTCCCTTGTGTATATGAAGAATCGTTTTGCGATAGCTTAGTTGGCGCCGGATTCTTCAATTCCGTCAATGCGGATGCTGAAGTAAGGAGCACTGCGGAAGCCATCTTTTGTATCAGACTCATGGAATACACCATTGCTGATAGGCTTGATGATTTCTGGTACATCTGTGAATGAGAGGTTCAGTTCGAAGTCATCTGTGAGGTTTGCGCCATCCACTGTGAACTTGGAAGTATCGAATACATTCAGAGAACCATCTTTAATAGCTGCTTCAACTTCAGCAACCTTTTCTTTTGTTCCTTCAGCTACGGATGTGCCGAGTTCAGTAATATTTACAGCACCTGTTTCATAGCCTTCAGCCCAGTCAGTAGCAATCTCTGTGCCATCCATCATGGATTTGAATGCATATTCGTAATAGGTAGCCCAGTTGTTGGAAGAACTAGTCAAAGCAACATCCGGTGCAACGGAGAGCATGGATACGTTATAGCCTACAGAATAAGCAACGGTTCCATTCTGTTCGAATGCAGCCTGAACAGCACTAGGAGCACCTGTTGAGTCAGCGTGCTGGCCGATGATGACGCAGCCTTTAGCCATCAGAGAATTTGCTGTTTCAGCTTCTTTGTTGATATCAAACCATGAATTTGTGTATTCAACATACATGTGTACGTTTTCTACTACAGACTGGATGCCCAGGAAGAAAGCAGTATAGCCGGAAACAACTTCAGCATATGGGTATGCACCGACATAGCCGATCTTGATATCATCGCCTGTGAATGCATCTGGCATTGCTTCTTTAGTAAGAGTGCCGTTATCGATGAGTTCCTTCAGTTTCATGCCAGCAACAACACCGGAAACATAACGTGATTCATAAGTCAGGTTGAATGCGTTCTTGAAGTTTGCAAGACCGGAATTGTGAGCTGTATCACCAGTTACGGAAACAAATGTTACATCTGGATTCTCAGAAGCAGCTTCCTGCATAAATGTCTGATGGCCATAAGAGTTGGAAATGACCAATGTTGCACCCTGATCTACAAGGTCAAGAGCAGCATCTTTGCAATCCTGTGATTCAGCAATGGAATACTTCCACATAATCTGATCATCAGCGATACCGAGATTCTTAGCAGCTTCCTTGATGCCATCGATGTGAGCAGCAGTGTAGCCTTCGTTCTCGTCTCCAATCAGGATGATGCCGACTTTCAGATCTGATGCTGAGGATGCGGCTGCTGTTCCCTCAGCTGTTGCTGCAGCAGATGATGCTGCGGAACTGCTAGAGCAGCCAAACAAACTGACGGACAATACCAATGCGAGTGATGCAGACAGTACTTTCTTCATGTTTCTTCTCCCTCTCTCTTCTTTCTTCCCTGAAACTATCAATCAGACATAGCAGTCTGTATTGAACCGATAAACGAAAAAACGGAGTCACTCATTCTAGACGCAGAATTCGATTCCGTTTTCTATACTCATGGAGCGGATGCGGGCGAGACTTTCGACTCTGATTCCTTCTTTGCGGATCAGATCGCCGCCCGGCTGGTAGGCTTTTTCGATGACTATACCGGCTCCGACTATGTTAGCCTTAGACTCTTTGCATAGAGTGACTAAGGCATTCAGTGCACTTCCGTTCGCTAAGAAGTCGTCGATGATCAGTACCTTGTCTTCAGACTTCAGGAATTCTTTGTTGACAAAGATGGTGCCTGAGCAGTGATGCGTATAGGAATAGACAGGTGCCGTATAGACATCGTCTGTCATATTGGAAGTCATGGCTTTCTTGGCAAACAGAACAGGACAATTAAAAAATTGCGCTGTCAGGCATGCTACTCCGATACCGGAGGCTTCTATGGTTAGAATCTTGCTGACACCGCAATCCTTGTAGAGGTTATAAAATTCTTGTCCAAGTTTGCTTATGAATGGTACGTCAATCTGGTGGTTCAGAAAGTCATTGACTTTCAGGACATCACCTGGGCAGACTTTGCCGCTTTTCCTGATACGCTCTTCTAACAGCTGCACAAGTATCGCCTCCCCTTGAAAAAATATACTCTCACTATACATGGTTCGATTTTTGAAAGCAAGAGCAAAATTGACCAAAAAATTTGCCGCCAACTGCAAAACTAAGTTCCAGTAACATAGGTCTTGAATGGAAGTTAGTCTT
>CALEMD010000225.1 GCA_937902945.1 uncultured Erysipelotrichaceae bacterium
CCTGATACCCATAGAGATCTGACTGCTTTCTTAGAAGTTCTTCCATCTTCTGCCATCCTTTGATTTCTTCAGGAAGAATATCGTAGGTTCCTCTTGGTGTCTGATAGCTCATATATGCCTCCTTCTGCATAAAAAAACGTCCTTATTCTGAGGACGCTCGGTCTGCGCGGTGCCACCTCTGTTCATGATTTCTCATGCTCTTGATTCCCTTAACGCGGGCAGCGTCTGTTCCTACTTCTGTTTCAGAACAGCTCCTGCTGAAGTGTCCATCCTTGTTTCTCAGCCAATGCTTTCACCATACCATTGTCGCTCTTACTGCTGAATTAAACAGGCTTCTCTTCGTCATCGGATTATTTCAACTGACGAAGGAATTATACAATCAATGTTCTCTTTTCACAAGAAAGAACCGTTCTGCATTCCAAAACGGTTCAATGCACTTCTCTTTCCACTTTCAATACAGAATCCACTTTCTGAAGATTCGCAATCAGATTCTGCAGCTGCGGCAGGTCATGCACCTGTATGCTCAGCTTGATGGTAGATGTAAGCTCTTCTCTATTCACAGTTGCATTCACTTGTATAATCGGCGTCTTGCATTGAGAAACAACTGTCACAATATCAGTCAGAAGGAAATTGCGGTCACGGCACAGAATGATCAGATTTGCATCATAGATTCTGTCCTTATCCGGTTCATCCCACTCTACCTTGATCAGCCGTGTCTTCAGACCCGCAACATTCGGGCAGTCTGAGCGATGCACACGGACGCCTTCACCTTTTGTAATGAAGCCGGTAATGCTGTCGCCATAAACCGGATGGCAGCACTGTGCAAGGGAAAGCTTCATCGAATCAATGCCGCCGGCTTTCAGTCCAGTGCGGCTGATAATGCGTCTTTTTGACGTATCTCTGTTCAGCAGTTTTGTCAGCGCATCCGCATCAGACAATGAACGCTTCTGATTTGTCAGCTTTTCTACCACAGATGTAGGATTGATCGACTTGACTGCAATGCCATACATAAAATCTATATAATTGCTTACCTGAAACAGCGAATAGATGTTCTCCAGTTTTTTCTTCTCCATGTAGGATAAATCAAAACCGCGCTTTTTCAGTTCATCCCCAAGTATTTTCTCACCAAGTTCAACTTTTTCCTGATGGCTTTCTGTTTCTTTCTTCGCAAGATATGAACGGATCTTATTCTTTGCCTGATTGGTTTTAACAAACTTCAGCCAGTCCTCACTCGGCCCAGTTCCTTTCATCGTTCTGACCTGTACAACATCGCCTGTCTGCAGAGCGGTATTCAGCGGAACCATAGCATTGTTGACAATAGCACCGACTGTTGTATGTCCTACATCTGTATGGATGCGGTAAGCAAAGTCAATCGGCGTTGCTCCATTAGGAAGATCGATTACTCTTCCCTTCGGTGTCATGACATATACATTTGCCTCAAAGACATCTTTCTGAAGCGTTTCCATATATTCAGCCGCACTCTCATTTTCATTCTCGCCGGTGAATACAGCAAAATCCTTGAACCAGGAAAGCTTGTCTTCAATTTCCTTCTGCTCCTTGCGGGCATCATATCGGGTTCCTTCTTTATAGCGCCAATGAGCCGCAACGCCTCGTTCAGCAATATCATCCATTTCTTCTGTGCGGATCTGAACCTCAAATATCCTGCCTTCTTCACCAATAATGGTCGTATGCAGAGACTGGTACATGTTCATCTTCGGCATTGCTATATAATCCTTCAGACGCCCTGGTATCGGTCTATAGGCCGCATGAATAAAACCAAGGATTTCATAGCAGTTCTGCTCAGTCTTTGTGACAATGCGGATAGCCAATAGATCCAGTATCTGATCAAAGCGCTTATTCTTAGTAACCATTTTCTTATAAATTGAATAAAGATGCTTGGATCTTCCGAATATTCTGAATGCAATATGATTTTCTGTCAGCATCTCGGAAATTTCAGAAATCATCTGGCTGACAGCCGCATCTCTTTCTGCCTTCTTTGCTTCTACAAGATGAGCGATGCGATAGTATTCATCTCTATTCAGATAGTAAAAGCACAGATCTTCCAGTTCATTCTTAATTTCTCCCAAGCCTAATCTATGCGCAATCGGTGCATACACATCCAGCGTTTCTGCCGCAATTCTTTTCTGCGACGCTTCTGGCTGATACTGCAGTGTGCGCATATTATGCAGGCGGTCAACGAGCTTGATAAGAATGACTCTGACATCCTTCGCCATGGCAATGAAAATCTTGCGATGATTTGCGGCCTGATATTCTTCTTCATCCTTGCCTTTATAAGGCAGCTTGCCTACTTTGGTAACAGACTCAACAAGTTCGGCAATTTCAGGGTCAAAGTCTTTTGCCAGCTGTTCCTTGGATACACCGCAGTCTTCAATGACATCATGCAGAAAACCGGCAGCTACGGTAGATGGTCCTACACGCATAGTTGCTAAAATATATGCAACATTTGTCAGGTGGATAATATACGGTTCGCCGCTGCGACGAAACTGTCCGGCATGATGATTGGCAGCATAATTGGCTGCTTTTTCAATCAGTGCCAGACTCTCCGGCGTATGAATATACTCTCGTACTTCCTGCATGACATCATCGAGTCCTACAGTTTTAGCGTCCGCCATATAGTATCCCCCTTTCCCCTTTAGAAAAAACCGAAGATCGCTCTTCGATTTTCGCTTACTTGTCGGTCATGCTCATGACGGTAAATATTGGATAATCCTTCAAAGCTTCTTTACCATTCAGTCCAAGCAGTTCAATCAGAAATGCGCAGCCAACCACAATACCGCCCATTTGGTGGATGATATCAATAGTTGCCTTGACTGTTCCCCCTGTAGCTAAGAGGTCATCAACGATCAGTACCCGCTGTCCCTTCTTAACTGAATCCGCATGCATATGCAATTCATTGCTGCCGTATTCAAGATCATACTTGCAGCTGATTGTCTCGCGCGGCAGTTTTCCTGGCTTGCGGACAGGTGCAAATCCGATTCCCATATTGTAAGCAACTGGGCATCCAAATATAAATCCGCGGCTCTCCGGTCCAACAATCAATTCCGCGTCGCACTTCCTTGCAAAAGCCTCCAGCTGACTGACTGCTTCATGAAATGCAGGTCCATCCTGCATCAGCGGTGTGATATCGCGGAACAGAATACCTTCTTTTGGAAAATCTCTGACTGATGCTATGTATTTCGTTAAATCCATTGACATTTTCGGCCTCCTGAAAAGATAAAGGTATTATATACTAAATTGCTGAAAATCTATAGTATCAGCCTTCAAAACCCTCAATATCAATTTGGCATCTGACACTTTGACGCCATTTGTTTATACTCAGCCGACCGATTACCCAATCTGGATTTTCAACTGTATCAATATTTCTGAATTTGAATAGAACCCCATCAAAATCACTGCCTGTCCCTGCAAACCTATATTTCGTTACTTTCGCACTCTGCAGAACGATTTCTGCGTTCAGATCATGAACAGCAAACAGAGGCGGCATAATATCGTGCGGATATGGAGACAGGATCTGCAGATCCATAATATTTGACAGAGTAATTTCTTCTGATGGGATATGAATTGCTGTCTGCTCCGGTTCCTGATATGCGAAGCCTGAAGCGGACATTTTCTTTTGCACTTTCATGCAGAATGTCTCTAGATCTGAAGCAGGAAACGATAGCCCTACTGCCTGTTCATGTCCTCCGAATGCACTTAGTTCATCAAATCCTTCACTGAAGAAAGCAAACAGATTGAAACCTGGAACACTGCGTCCGCTGCCTTTGATCAGTCCATTTGACTCTGCTAGAACAAGACATGGCTTATGCAGCTGATTGGCAATTCTGCCAGCTACTAAACCGCACAGTCCCTCATGGAAAGAAGCATCAAACAGCACTGGAAAATCCATATCTGTCTGCATAGCGGATGCCTTATCAGCCATTGAAGCCGAAAGCGTTCTGCGGGCTGTATTGACTGTTTCAAGCTGTGCAGCATATGTTTGAATCTGCAGAAGATCCGTACTCAGCAGAAATGGCACAAGCGTGTTTACATTTGAAATATCATTCATTCTTCCGACACTGTTCAGTTTAGGTACAATTTGAAAAGCCACTGCTGTTTCATCGATAGTCTGTCCTGCTCTCACTAAAACTGCGGCAGAAGGCAATGCCCCGTCATGCAGTGCTCTTAGTCCATTGCGGACTATCACTCTTGTCTGCCTGTAAAGAGGCATCACATCTCCGATTGCCGCGATAGCCGCAAGAGCGGTATGCTTTGGACAGTCATGAAGCAGGAATCTGGAAATCTCCAGAGCAGTTCCTGCGCCGGAAAGATATGCAAATTCAGGTTCCATCAGTGTCGGATGAACAAGAATATCTGCGGGTACTTCTTCTTCGATCTGATGATGATCTGTAACAATGATTTCAATGCCAAGTGCTTTGGCAAGCTTTATTGCCTCTAATGCCTTGACTCCATTATCAACAGTGATAATCAGCGTATAGCCTTTGTCATATGCCTTCTGCACAGTTTCCGGACGAAGTCCATATCCTTCTTTGAAGCGATCCGGAATATAGTATCCATTTATAATGCCAAGCTGATCAAGTACATCCTTCATGATAGCAGTTGAGCAGACACCATCTGCATCGTAGTCACCGGCAATCATAACCTTCTCATTATGATTTTTCGCTTCTATGATTCTTCTGCATGCTTTCTGCACGCATTCTGACTGACTCGTTTTCAATTCATCATCCGTTTTCAGAAGCTCTTCTATTTTTTCATCAGAAAGCTCTGAAGCCTTCAGAACCCTTGCGACTAGAGCAGATACATGAAAACGCTGTTCAATATCAGCTGGATCGGCATCTATGATCTTCCATGCATTCATAGTGCCGCATACCCATGAAACCGGTCCCCTCGCTCTTCAAAGTTTTTAAAATGATCATAGCTGCTTGCGGCTGGTGACAGCAATACTGTTCTGTGCTTTGCCGTGATCTTCTTTGCCAGTTCTACGGCTTCTAGAAGATCATTGCATAAATATGCCTGCTGAAGCATTCCCTTCTTCTGCATCTCATCATAGATTCTGTGACCGGAATCATACATGAAGATTATATGCAGATCATTGCGGCCATAGAGATATTCTTCAAGTTCATTGTATTCAATGCCGCGATCCATGCCTCCAATCAGTACTGTATCTGTTTCCGGCAGAGCCTGCAGGGCACTGATGCAGGACTGTCCAATAGTAGAAATCGAATCATCAACAAAACGTATATCATGAAACTCGCCAAGATCTTCAAGACGATGGGCTAAAGGTCTGAAGTCTGCACATGCGTCAAGAAATGCTGCATCATCGATATGATACAGAGTACTTGCAATATAATAGGCAACTGCCAGATTGTCATAATTATGGCTGCCAACGAGAGCGCACTTATCAACCTGCAGAGTTCTGCCTGGAATATGCAGCGTTTTTTGTTCTGCATAGACATCCTTCCTGATCAGTATCATATCAGCGGATGCAGGTGCGCGATCCTGCAGATCTTTATGGATAATCAGAACATCATTCTTTTTCTGATGCAGAAAAATCTGATCTTTTGCATTCCCATACGCTTCAAAGGATCCGTAATGATCCAGATGCTCTTCAAAAAGATTCAGAAATACTGCAATATGAGGAGAATACGTGGTGTACTGCAGCTGATGGCAGGATATTTCAAATACAATCAGATCATCCGGTTTAATATCCAGCACTGCATCAAAGCATGGAATTCCGATATTGCCAACAAGATGAACATGTCTTTGTTCTGAAAGTGCCGCGGCTATCAGTGAAGCAGTTGTGCTTTTTCCTTTTGTTCCAGTGACGCCGATGGTCATAGGTGCAAAATGCTTTAGAAAAAGCTGGGTCTGAGAACTGACATGCAATGCCGAAAGATGATCCGGCATAACAATGCCCGGCGATTTCAGAATCAGATCATAGCTGAAGAAATCTATCGCCGATTCTTTCAGGAAGCGAATGCTGCTGTTATTCTGCTGACAGTCTTCATCACTCTTCATTGAACTGTCTGCAACATCAACAATCATTTCCGGACAGCAGGCATGTATCAAAGCACAGGAAGATTTTCCTTCTCTGCCATAGCCCCAGACCAGTATTTTTCTTCCTGCAAATTCACTGCGAAACAATTCCTCATTCATCTGTCCATCTCCGCAAGACGTTCTTTGACAGTCTTTTCAAAAGCAGCTGGAAGAAGGTTCTCCGTATTATAATCCTTGAAGCTTACCGCCATATCCCTATAGGTATCATAATATGCAGTTTCTGCATATCTTTGGTACATCAGCGGAAGTTCTGTTCCATTCTTTCGATGAGCTGCGATAGACATGCATACAGCAATATTGACTTCTTTTCTAGTGCCGACACATTCAAATGGCTTGTTATCCTCAATACCGGTAAGCTGTTCAAACAGACCCATCATTTCTTCATCATTCAGCATGCTTCTTCCAAATATGGAATCCACCGTGGCATCATCAAGAAATGCACTCAGCATGATGCAGACAAATAGGCATTTAGCACAATGTCCGCACCATTTCTCCTGTTTCTGTCCAACATTGCAGCTGCGGAACACATGAAAATACTGCGGCAGTGCAGAGAATATGCCAGCAATCTGCAATTCGCTCAATGGTCTGAGCAATGAGAAATAATGAACCTTATCTGTGATGTATTTCTGACAGTACTCATTGAAATCCTTTTCGAATTCAAAGGTTTTGCTGTATTGATGATTCACTGAACTGCCGGCAACTGTAGACTCATTTGCACTGTCTTCATTGGAAAGACAGATATATTCTCTATGCTCTGCAATGGCACACAGAAGTGATGCAAATGCGGCTAGCGCACTGAATGGTGTATGTCCATTCAGATATCCCTGCTTATTGAATTCAAGCATTCTTGGGTCAAGAGAGCGGCTGACTACGGTCAGCGAATCTGAATCATAGCCTGCTGCCTCAGCACTGTGAATAGCACTCATAACATGATTGATAATAAAAGCATGGTTGATCGGTCTGCTGTTTTTCAGCAGGTCAAGACTGACAAGTGAATCCTTGCCTCCTCCTACCGGTATGAGATTGCCTGAAAAAGAAGACATCAATTCAGTACCGGCTATTGGCTGACCTGCAGAATGCAGATTCATAAAAGTTTCCATATCAGTCTTTATATGATTTCGATAGAAGAACTCACCAAGACCATTGAAGTACAGTTTCTTCCACCATCTGATCTGATCTTCATTCAGACTGCCGCATTCAATGCGTACATGCGGGGAACAAGTCAGCTTCCAATAGCTGATCAGTTCAACCATGCCCAGGGAAAAAACCGTTTCCCGAAAACTCTTTGAAAGGCTGACAGCTTCATGGTTCAGCGATTTGGGATACACATATTCAGGATTGAAATTTGAAAGTCCAATAATCTCAAAAGCATAATGTATATGAATCTCCTGTTCATCTTCCACAATATCAAAATCGTGATAAACGAATTCAGGATATTTCTTGATCAGATCTGTATATTCCATAATTTTCCTCTTACCTATAACAGTATACCCTATTGATGATTATTCAGTATTCTTAACAGATTCGGCACTTCAAGCATGCTGATGCATCTGCAGTCCAGCATCTTTTTCATTTCTGCATCCGGGATGATTGTATCTTGAATAAAGCAGGAGCGCATGCCTGCTCTATTTGCTGCATCAATGCCCTGCTTGCTGTCTTCCAATACAAGACATTCTTCCGGCAGCACATGGAGTCTCTTTGCTCCAGTGAGAAAGATCTCCGGATCCGGTTTAGCATGGCTGACCTGATCCCCAGTAACCATGGCATCATAATGAAGGGGTACAGAAACAGTTGATATCAAGGCCTTTACATATTCTGCCGGGCTCGATGAGCATACTGCAATCAGATAGTTTTCTTTCTGCAGATACTGAAACAGTTCGATCAATCCCTTTTTATTCAGGCAGTCAGTATGTATGCTTCTCCAGAATGACAGATCAAAACGGCGTCCGCGCATCCCTTCTTCCAGTCTGTCCATACCTGGAATCGAATGCATATATGCATCTGTTTCCGCTTTTCCAGATCCGGTAATCCGATTGAAAAAATCAGCCGGAAGAATCACACCTGCTTTGTCTGCTTCATCTCTCCATACCTGCTGTGACAGGATCTCTGTTTCAAACATCAGCCCATCACAGTCAAACAGCACTGCCTTTATCATTGCATGCATTCCCTTCTAAAAGGCAGTGGAATCTGTTCCACTGCCTGTCTGATTAACTAAGCATTGATTCCCTTGATTGTATACTCATCAAGTTTTTCTTTTTTCTTTTTCTTCTTATCTGTCTTTTTCTGCTTCGGCTCATAATGCGTACGGATATAGTACCAGACTGTCGGAGCAATGAAGATTGCGGACAGAGTGCCGGAAATCAGACCGATAAACATAGCAAATGTAAATGTGAAGATGGATGAAGATCCCATTGTGAGCAGGAATACAACCGGCAGAAGAGTCGTAATAGAGCTGAATACAGCCATGCGGAATGTCTTGCTGATAGCTGTATTGACTATACCGCGATAGAATGCTTCTGAATTGCCTGCTTTGCTCTGTGACATCAGTTCTCTGATACGATCGAATATAACAATCGAGTTATTGATCGAATAGCCGATAATCGTCAGCAGAACAGATATCAGTTCTGTATTCACTTCCAGGCGGAATATGAAGAATACCGCCAGAACCATGACAACGTCATGAATCAGTGCCACAATACAGCCGACACCGTATTCCCAGCGATAGCGGAATGTGACATACAGCATCATTGCCACCCAGGCTACAAGTGTCAGTATAACTGCATTCCGGATCAGATCTCTGCCGACAATCGGTGTAACCACATTGTCTCCAGGTTCCTGTCCATACATCTGCGTAAATGCTGCCTTAATTGCTGACAGATCTTCCGTGGTCAATGCTTCCTTTGTAGTCGCATAAACCGTCGTTTCTCCAGAAGACTGATAGGAGAATGATGTATATCCAAGACTTTCCATTTCTGTCTTCACTTCATTGATTGTAATTGCAGAATCTGAAGTGATTGTCATCTTTGTTCCGCTTGAGAAATCTATTCCAAGATTAATGAAGCCATTGCCGCTAGCCGCATTGAATATGCAGACTGCTAAAGCACATACAAATATGAGCAAGCTTGTACGGATCATATACTTGGATTTGTTGAGATAATCAACCTTCTTTTCATCCGGATCAGCCGCTTTTTCATTCAAAGCAACATTCGGAATCAGACTCTTCTTAGCACCGAACCATCCTGGTTTATCATCCACGTATCCAGAACGGACAATCTGATTCATCAGGAAACGTGACAATGCTACATTGAGCACCAATGTCATGATGACAGTGATGATCAGCATAGTTGCAAATCCCTTTACGCTTCCATTGCCCCACCAGTACATAATGAGTCCGGCCAGCAGAGTAGTAAACTGCGCATCAAATATTGATGAAAATGACAGTTTCTGTCCTTCTTTGACTGCTGCCTGAACGGAACGTCCTTTATACAATTCCTGACGTGTTCTTTCAAAGGTAATGATATTGGCATCGACTGTCATGCCGACTCCAAGTACGAGTGCGGCAATGCCAGGCAGTGTAAAGACTGCACCGATCAATGCGTAGCATCCGAATATAGCCCAAAGATATACAGCCAGCATGATATCCGCAACAATTCCCTGCATGCGGTACTGCCAAATCATAAACAGCATGACCATGAATACGCCTATCAGACCTGCTATGGCTGTCTTCTGCAATGCGTCGGCACCATACTGCGCACTGACAACATTTGAACTGATTTCTGTCATCTTAACAGGCAGAGAACCGGAATTGATCAGATTCGCCAGAGTCTTTGCTTCGGCTTCGGTAAAATTGCCGGAGATGATGCAGTCAGAACTGAGCTGCTGAGAAACTGTAGCTGCAGAAATATATTTCGGTTCTTCACCATTTGCGGCTTTCTGTGCTTCTTCTTTATAGGAATCACCTTCCTGCCAGTCGAGCCAGATAACCATGATATTCTCACCGCTGCTCATAGCCGCAACCGTACTTGTGATTTCTGAAAACTTGCTGGTATCCGCAATCTTCAATGAAACAACAGGCTTGCTGCTGTCATAGCCAAGAGATGCTCCGCCTTCCTGAACAAGGCTGGAATCTGCCAGCAGATTATCATTGATATCACGGAAAGTCAGATTGGCTGTTGTCCCCAGCATTTCTCTTGCACTTTCCTGATCTTCAACACCTGCAAGCTGTACGCGGATACGGTCTGTTCCTTCTACTGTAATCTGCGGTTCACTTACACCCATGACATCAACACGCTTGGATATACTGTTGGTTACAGCCGTCATATCTACGTCTGCGCCCTCTTCAAGCGGTTCAACCTGGTACAGAATTTCAAATCCCCCCTGCAGGTCAAGGCCAAGGTTCAGATGGCTGCTGATTGTTTTAAATGTTGAAACAATCACGACAGCAATCACGGCCAGAGATATAAAAAATCCGACCAGACTCTTTTTGTTTTTCTTTGCTTCCATCAGCGGTTACTTTCCTCCTATCAGATCCGAGAAGTCATCCAGTCCATCACGGCTGCCTTCTTTAATTGCCTGACTGGTCAGAAAACGGACGATCTGTTCGCCCTTAACTGACAGGATCTGATCCGCTGCCTCATGCAGGGATCCAGGCAAGCTACTTTTCCAGAGAACATGAGAAAGATAGTCCTCCAGATTTTTGTATGTCAGTGAGGAGAGTGATTCGCGCTGCAGCTGCTGAATTTTAATAACCATCGCTAGCTGTACGTACATGTTTGAGACATCGAACACTTCCATGAAATCCCCCTGGCATACCGTATTATAACAAAAAACAGCCCATTGGGCTGATAAAAGGAAAACTTTTATTGAAATATCAGTGCAGACCGATAAACAGACCCAGCAGAGCGAATATGCAGCCGGCAATCCAGAACATCCGAACAACCTTCTGTTCATTCATTCCTTTCAGAACAAATGCATAATGAATAGGCGTATATGGAAATACTCTATGCCCGGTCAATTTAACGGAAGAGATCTGGATAATAACACAAAGTGTTTCAATGACAAACACGCCGCCGATAACAGCCAAAGCCAGTTCTTTCTTCAGAACCATTGCAATAGCCGCCAGCGCTGCGCCCAATGCCAGAGAACCTGTATCTCCCATGAATACCTTAGCAGGATGTATGTTATAGCGCAGATACCCAAGCAGTGCTCCCAGCAATGCAAGAATAAAGCCGCACAGTGCAAATCTGTGATCCAGCCAGGCAAAGATCAGAAACGGGATCAGTGCTATCTCTGTGCACCCTGCCGCAAGTCCATCCATGCCATCTGTAAGATTTACCGCATTGCTGCTGCCAGTAAACATGAACAGAATCAGAAGAACATAATAACGGCCTAGATTCCATGAAAAACCGGTAAACGGAATAACAATGTCAAGAACCGCATGACGGCGGAATACAAGGTAGAAAAGAATTGCCAGCAGAAGCTGAAGAGAAAACTTCTGCCATGGCTTCAATCCATCATTGTTATGCTTTACAACAATGAGATAATCATCCAGAAATCCAATCAGTCCATATCCCACAAACACAAGCAGCACAATGGCTGTATCAAGATCCATGAATATATCCGGGAAAAATACCAGTGAGCAGATTGTCGGCACCGTTACAAACAGAACCCCGCCCATAACCGGTGTCTTTGCCTTGTTTTTATACTCTTCCAACGAATATTCACTGACATTCTGATTGAAACCGATACGCTTCATATGATCAATGAAATGCGGCATCAGCAGCAGAACAAGAAAAAGGCTTGTCAGGAAACAGCATAGCAATCTGACTATCATAATCTTTTCCCTCCTGCCAAAACGGAAATATTATACCGCATATGTTTACTCAAAGACAACTTCAATCTCTGTATCCTTTGTAACAGTAGCTCCAGCAGGCACACTCTGTCCGGTCACCTTGCCTTGGCCGCTCAGCTTGAACCCAAATCCTGTTACTGACCAAAGTGCCGCAACATCCTTGCGTGTCCAGCCAGTCATATCCGGCATAATGAAACTGTTTGTATCTGTAAGCAGAAATACGCGCTGGCTGCTTGTGACTTTTGATCCTTCACGCGGATACTGATCAATGACCGTACTGCCATCTCCTAGAATGATCAGCTGTGTTTCCGTTCCATCCATCTTCTGAGCCGCATATGAAATACTGTGATTGATCAGATTCGGCATATCATACGTTTCTATGGAAGCATTCGCTTCTGTCTGTTCTTCACCGTCTTCTGTCTGCTGTGCAGCTTCAGTGGAAGAGGATGCTGTGAATCCCTCTGCCATAGCCACTTTGCGCAGAAATGTTGTTATAGAATCAGAATAATAATGCGCATCTTTGTTATAAGGTGCTTCAAAGCAGTAGTAAATAAGAACCTGCGGATCATCGGCCGGCATAGCTGCCATCAGCGATGCAATCGTATAACCCGAAAGAACATTTCCATTTACTGTAACCTGGGTCGTTCCGGTTTTGCCGATGAGCTCACATTCAGGAATCTGGTAAAAGCGGCCTGTTCCATCTGCATCATTGATAACCCGATAAAGAATGCCTTGCAGCTGCTTCGCTGTTTCTTCCGTAATCGGCGTTCCCGTCACTTTGCGTTCAGCCTGATAAACCACATCGCTGCTGTCATAGGAACTGGCAATCTTTTCCACATAATAGGGTCTTACCATTTCTCCATTGCCGAAAATTGCCGAATATGCCTGCAGCATCTGCAGCATCGTGACAGTTGATCCCTGTCCAAATGATAGAGTCAGCTTATCACGCGGCCAAGTAAAATTCAGAACACCCTCTTCTTCCGGAAGCCCATCTGTATCAACCGTATCAAAGAAACCAAAGGCTTTTATATAGGAGAGCAGAATATCCGGGCTGATGATTTCCGTCTCAATAGAGCTCGCAATTGTGTTTGCTGAATAAATCAGTCCATGGTCATAATCCGTTGTTCCAAAGTTCCTGTTTGAAGCATTGGTGATGCATCCATAACCGCCGCTGGAAACCCTGTATGGATTGTTATCGGTTCCGCTTGAATAGCAGAAGTCTCCTCCGTACACAGACGCAGACCCATCATAGTTTCCCTCATTGATTGCGGCCGCCCATGTTATGGACTTCATTGTTGATCCTGGTTCATAGGGAGTCTGTGTTCCATAATTGTTGTAATCTGTAATTTCCAAAGTATTTGGATCAAATGATGGATACTGTCCCCAAGCCAGTATTTTACCAGTATTGATTTCCATAACGGCACCCCAGATACGGCTTGCATCAAATTTATTCTCTGTAGACAGAAAAGCCGCTTCCAATGCTTCCTGTATCGTTTCATCCAAAGTCAGATAAACATCGTTTCCATTGATAGCGCTTGTTACATCTTCTCTCATACCCGGCAGAATATATCCATCTTTATCAGCCTGATAGGTTCTGTATCCATCTGTTCCTTCCAGATAGCTGTCCAGATACAGTTCTGCACCCATTTTTCCAACGGTGCTGCCTGATTCATCTGTCTGCGCAAAACCGATCAGATTCGATGCAAATGTTCCCAGCGGATACACTCGTTCAATAGAATCCGTAAATTCAATGCCAGGCAGATCATAAGCTGCTATTTTCTCTTTGGTTTCCTTGCTCAGATTGCGGCCTATATTGCCGAGTTCTGTCTGATATACATCCTGATTCAAGTACTGAAGAATCGTATCCTTATCCGTTTTCAGTATCTCCGCAAGCACTTCTGCTGTATATTCTTTATCCTGCACATAGGCAATTGTTCCTTCAATGGATGGACGGCTGGAATCAAGTACGCAGTAGATATTATAAGTTCTTACATCCTGAGCAATTACCGTCTTGCTGCGATCATAGATATTTCCTCTTGTTGCTTTAGTGACTTTGCTGACGGTGTTGGCCGAATCAGCATAAGCGCTCAGATCTGTATTGCTGCGCAGATGAATTTTTGCTACAGATACAAAAAAAACACTGGACGTCAGTAAAAGCACAGCGACCAATGTTAAAATCATAATCAGGCGAATCATTCTATTGCTATGAC
>CALEMD010000226.1 GCA_937902945.1 uncultured Erysipelotrichaceae bacterium
GTTGTATTATTCTGAGAAAAGGTACATGGTTCACAAAATTAGAAAGAGGAGATAAATAATTATGTTGATGGAAAAAGAGAGAAATGAGATCGTAGAATACGGAAAGAAGCTAGTTACGGAGCATCTGACTAAAGGTACTGGCGGAAATATCAGTATTTATGATCCTGAACAGGGAACGATGGCTATTAGTCCATCTGGTATTGATTACTTTGATACAAAACCAGAAGATGTTGTAGTAATGAAATTGGATGGGACAATCGTAGAAGGAAATCGGAAGCCATCAAGTGAACATGACTTACATATTGCGTTATATGAGAAGAAGCCAGACGTCCGTGCTGTTGTACACACTCATTCAATGTTCTGTACAGTACTCGGCGTGAACAACATGGATCTGAAAGCAGTACATTATGTACTTGCAGATGCTGGTACACCATCTGTTCCACTCGCACCATATGTCACGTATGGTACAAGAGAATTGGCTGATGCAGTAGCAAATACAATTGGTGATAGCTATGCCTGCTTAATGAAGAATCATGGCATGATTGCATGCGGTAAAAATGTTGCCTCTGCTTTCAGCCTTGCATCAAATTGTGAATGGGTTGCAGAGATTCAGTGGAGATGCTTATGCTGCGGAACACCGAATATTCTGAGCGACGCCGAGATGGCAAAAGTGCTGCACAAATTCCAGTCCTACGGTCAGGCTCCGGAAAAGAAGTAATCGTCAATGATAGATTTTGAGTATGTAAATCCGGCGAGAATTATCTTTGGTGAAAAACCATACGGAAAAGTTGCTGAAATCATTAAAAGGATTGGTGTGAAATCATTAATGATGGTGTACAGTGGAGACTTTGTCAAAACACTGGGCATTTATGATGAGATTGAAAAGATCTGTATCGATCAGAATATTAAGTTTGTTTCTAATGGAAATGTTGTTCCTAATCCAAAGATTGAACTTGTTCGCGAATTAATTAATACCGGCAGAGAGAATAAAACGGATTTTCTTCTTGCTGTAGGTGGCGGAAGCTCAGTCGATACAGCCAAAGCAGTCGCAATTGGGATTCCATATGAAGGCGATGTCTGGGATTTCTTCGAAGGCAAAGCGGAACTGAAAACAGCTCTCCCTATTGGCGTGATTACGACAATTCCTGCTTCTGGATCAGAAACATCCAATGCTGCAATCATTTCAAACGGAATCCATAAAGTTGGCTTTGAAAATGAGATGATCATTCCTCAATTTGCGGTCATGAATCCGCATTATACACGTACTTTGCCTAAGTATCAGTCAGCTTGTGGTATTGCTGATATTCAAAGCCATTTGCTTGAACGCTACTATACTAATACAGAGCATGTAGATACAACAGATTATTTGATCGAAGGTGCATTAAAAGCGCTGATGCTGAATGGTGAGCGTGTTATGGAAAATCCTTCAGATTATGACGCAAGAGCAGAAGTGCAATGGTTGGCTTCGATTGCACATAACAATCTATTGGATACAGGTCGTGAGAGTGATTGGGCTTCACACCGGATTGAGCATGAATTAAGTGCTCAGTATGGAATCACACATGGTGAAGGAATGGCTGTAGTTATGTTGGCATATTTGAAATATGTTGCGATAAAGCATCCTGAGAAAACAGCGCAATTAGCCAACAGATTGTATGGGATAGATTACAGTAATTATTCAAAGGAACAAATGACATTGAAGCTGATAGAAAACTTCTCGAATTTCTATAAAATGCTCGGGCTAAGAACGACCTTGACTGAAATGGGAATTGATGATTCACATTTTGAGGAAATGGCTATGAGAGCAACATCTAATAATACAAATCCAGTAGGACATTATTACCCTTTAGATAAGGATAAGTTCGTTGAAGTATTAAAACTTGCCTTATAAACTAACTGTTTTCCTGGACTGGATATATCCCCTTGATTTAGGCAGTCATATATTCTATGGCTGCCTATCTTTAAAAGACTTCTATAAAGAAAGGTAAATATAAAATGAAAGTTTATGTGAGAGCTCCTTATGAAGAAAAATGTTTAAATGAACTGAAAGTGATATTTAATGAGGTTGTTTATGAGCCATGGACAGATAATGGCGAGAGATTCTATGAGGATCAAATGCTTGAAAACCTAAATAGAGTCCAGCCAGATGTATTGATTACAGAACTTGACCGCGTTACAGAAAAGGTGCTGAAAGGGTATCCGAAACTGAAGCTTATTGGCGATTGCAGAGGAAATCCAGCAAATATCCAGACTGAAGCTTGTACAGCCGCTGGTGTACCAGTACTTTGCACTCCTGGGCGCAATAAACAGGCAGTTGCTGAAATGGTCATTGGCATGATATTGACATTTGAAAGAAAGTCAATTCCTTCTATACAATGGGTCAAAGATGGAAAATGGGTAGAAGGAACAACACCATATTACACTTGGATGGGACATGAGATTCAGGGCAAGAAAGTCGGAATTGTTGGTTTTGGTGCGGTTGGACGTGCTGTTGCAAAACTGTTAGATGCTTTTGGCTGCAATATCTCATTCTATGATCCATTTGTTAAAGAAGATGTCGGTAATTGTAAAAAGAAGTCGTTAGAAGAAATCTTTGCAAACAGTGATATCGTAACATTGCATGCAGCAGTAACTGATTCAACAAAAGGCATGATCAATGCTGAACTGCTGAACTCGATGAAGAAAACAGCTCTGTTTGTTAACGCAGCTCGCTCTGCTTTAGTCGATAATGAAGCTCTGATGGATGTTCTTAATAAAAAGAAAATTGCTGGCGCAGTATTAGATGTCATTGACGTTGAGCCGCCAACAGAAAAGGAATTAGAAATCTTAAAGTGTCCTAATGTTCTTTTGACTCCACATACCTATGGTGCTACTTACGAAATTACAGATCATCAATCTCGTATTATGAATGATCGTATTAAAAAGTATTATGCAAAAGAAGAACTTGATAAGATTGTCTTTAATAAAGAAGTACTTAGGTAAACGAGATGAAACACTATTTACTATTTGATATGGGAACAGGGAACAGCAGGGTCGCACTAACTGACTCTGATGGGAATATCCTAGGGATCCGTACATTTAATAATGTTTACTATCGTGATAATTCTTATGAGGATGCACAGTACTTTAAACCGGACGAATGGCAGAAATCCCTTTTACAGGGCTGTGATGAACTTTGCCAACAGTTCCCAAATATTCAGATTGATGCAATATCTGCTGCTGGAGCAAGACAGAGCTTTGTATTGATTGATGCGCATCAGAATTCCTTCTTTGGTCTGCCAAATATAGATAATCGTGGCAGAGCATATATGAATGATGTACCAAATCATCAAGCTATCTATCATATATCAGGAAAATGGGCGACAGAGGATTTTGGTGCTGCAAAGATCATGGGATTAAAGAAAATATATCCTGATATGTATGAAAAGATTGATCAATTCACAAGCCTAAGTGAGTGGATCGGATGGATCTTCACTGGGAAGACGGTCATGGAATACTCGCAAGCAAGTGAGACACAAATGTATGACACGATCAATAAGGAATGGTCGCATATGCTGTGCGAATGCTATGGATTGGAGATGAGGATTCTCCCACCATTATGCGCGAGTGGCACACTTCTTGGACCAATCAGTGCGGCAATGCGTAAGAGATTCCACATTGCTGATGACGGTGTATTTGTAGTGGGTGGTGCTGATACGCAGACTGCTTTGAAACAGACTGATATTCAAGAAGGTGAAATAGCTATTGTTTCAGGAACAACATCTCCTGTAGTTGCCATTGTAAAAGACAATTTTTATGATCATAAGGAACGTGTTTGGGTTGATGCTGGACTGGGAGGCTCAAATTATCAAATTGAAATGAATCCGGGCGTGACAGGGATGAATTACCAGAGAATCAAGAACCAGATGTTCTCAGATATTTCATATGGGGAATTAGAGAAGATGTATAAGGAAAAGAAACATTTCTCATGTACAGCAGCATTTACATCCTTGCTTTTCTATGAAAAGAAATCTTTAAGACATGGAGGATTTCTTATGCGGTCTCCATTGCAGGATGATTTAAAGAAAGAGGATTTGATCTATGCTGTACTAGCTGATATAGGATGTTCAATCAATGAAGAATTAAGCTTATTGATCGAACTTACAAATGCACATTGTGATTATCTTTTGGGATGCGCGGGAGGATTTCAATCAGATGCGCTATGTCATATGATTGCGGACCTATCAGGAAAGGAACTTCACTTAAAAGAGGGATATTCACAAGCGACAGTTCAGGGTCTTATCAGTATTTGCAATGGCAGTTTGAAACAAGAGACAAAACTGATCAATAGAAAAGAGATTATATATCAGCCAGAACAAGGTACACTGATTCAAGAATACAACAAGCAGTGGTCAGAAAATCGCCATCGGTTATTTGATTGAATAATCGATTTGTCAAAATGAATCTTGATTGAATGTCGTTTATTACCCCTTTTTGAAAGAAATGCATTAGGAATAGCTCTAATGTATACCTACTTTCAAATAGAAAATCGTCTATGTTGGATTAGACGATTTTTTTGGTTTTTCATAAAGATATACCAGGTGAAATGATTCTTTGAATTATATAATTTGTGATCACTGAAACAGTAATAAAAGGATATACTGTAATTAATATGACAAAGACAGAAAGATTTAAAAAGATCCTTCCGGACATCATTATCATCCTAACTGTTATGACTCTATTTAACTGACCTTTAGCTGATCAGATTGAATGTCCCCGTA
>CALEMD010000227.1 GCA_937902945.1 uncultured Erysipelotrichaceae bacterium
AGCGACAGTCTTGAAGATCTGATATGCATTATAAAGACATCCTATATGCGCAACAAGGGACGCAGCGATGCACATAAGAAAGTGGCATCCATTGATAATGAGTATCTGCAGCGGGCAGAGAAGTATCTCTTTGATGAGCTCTCTGTAGCACTTGATATGTCCTATGATCAAAGCAAGGCTTATTTCAATCGGGAAGTAAAGAAGATTGAGGAAAAGAAGAAAAACTGAATATGAAGAATGAAACGATTCTGCAGTGCTTTGAATGGTATCTGCCGGATGATGCGACGTTCTTCTCCAAGGTGAAGGCGCTGGCGCCTTCATTTTTCAATATGGGTATCACTGCCTGCTGGCTGCCTCCTGCATATAAAGGTGCGGCTGGCATACATGATGTAGGATATGGCGTCTATGACATGTATGATCTGGGTGAATTTGACCAGAAGGGCACAATTCCTACGAAGTACGGCACAAGACGACAGTACCTGGCGGCAGTGAGTGCACTGCATAAGAATAAAGTGGATGTGATCGCAGATATTGTATTCAATCATCGAATGGGCGGAGACAGTATAGAGAATGTCACTGCCGAAGAAGATGATGCAGATAACCGTGAAAAAGAGATCAGCGGCGATCATCCGATTGCATGCTATACAAAGTTCACGTTTCCTGGAAGAAATGGAAAATACTCAAAGTTTGTTTGGAATCATACATGCTTTGATGGCACTGACTGGGATGCCGGAAGCAGCCGCTCTGCCGTTTACAAGTTTGCGCATAAGTCATGGGATGATAATGTAGACAGTGAGAATGGCAACTATGACTATCTGATGGGATGCGATCTGGATATGTCCAACCCGGCCGTGATTGAAGAACTTACGAACTGGGGAAAATGGTATATGGATACGGTTCAGCTTGAAGGCGTCCGCTTGGATGCGGTCAAGCACATCGAGTTCTGCTTCTTTGAGAAATGGCTGGCAGATATGAATGCGCATATTGGCAGAAATCTATTTGCGGTTGGTGAATACTGGAGTACAGATATCAATCATCTTCTGCATTATCTCGATGTGAATAACAACTGTCTTTCATTGTTTGATGTTCCTCTGCATCAGACTTTCTACCAGATATCCTATGCCGATGGAAACATGGACATGGGTGCTGTATTCAGCCATACACTGGTTCAGGAAAGACCAGGCAATTGTGTGACATTTGTAGATAATCATGATACACAGCCAGGACAGGCTCTTTCTTCATTCGTGAATGGCTGGTTCAAGCCATTGGCATATGCATTGATCCTTTTGACAGATAAGGGAATTCCGTGTGTATTCTATGGAGATCTGTATGGCATACCGCCGGTTGAAAATCTTGAGACATTGATTAGGATCAGACAGAAATATGCCTATGGTCTAGAGCATGACTATTTCGATGATCAGGATATTGTCGGCTTTACTAGAGAAGGAACTGAAGAGATGCCTGGCAGCGGCATTGCTGTTTTGATGAGTGACCGCAATGAAGGCACTAAATCCATGTATATCTCAGAGCGGTTTGCTGGCAGAGAATTCATAGATGTGCTTGGCAACAGCAAAGATACAGTCACTGTGGATGCATCTGGCAATGGTGTCTTTATGACTTCGCCGGGAAGCGTCAGTGTCTGGATGCAGAAAGAAGAGGCAGAAAAAAAACTGAGTCCTTTTTCAGATATGAATCTTTGGAAATACATTGGCGAATGAATCCTGAATGTGCAGATCAGCTTGGGAATCATAAGAGGTGGCTGTACGGTTGATCAGTACCAGGTGCTTCCCTTTGAAATAG
>CALEMD010000228.1 GCA_937902945.1 uncultured Erysipelotrichaceae bacterium
AGCAGAATATATATGAAGATCGTCATATAGTGGAGGACGGCAAACAGGCAGAAGACTATTCTTACCAGATCCGGATCCATATCCAGGTATTCACCGATGCCTGAGCAGACACCGAAGATCATGCGCCTGTCAGATTTTGCCAATTGTTTTTTTCTGCTCATTTGTATGATTCCTTTTCTGTTCTTTCCTGGGTTCTTGCCTTAGCTCTTTCAATGAGTATTTCAATGGCTTGAGAAGCAGTGGTGACAGTGGTGCTGATCGTGCTGTTGACCATATCTATGGTTTCGTTTGTATCATCATCATTGTAGGGCGTCTTTCCCTTGAAATAGCGATAGGGGCTTTTGAAAAGATCACCGAAGCTGACGTACTGTCCGCTTGTCAGTGATTTATAGAAAGAGATGCTGATGACTACAATGCTGAGCAGATACAGAATCTGGAAGATGATTTCACAGATCCAGCTGACGACTGTACCCAATAGACCCAATGTAGCAACGTTGATCAGTGCTTCCAGCAGACCTTCAATGATCCACAGAGGAAGACGTATCAATGAAATTGCGAGAATGAATATGAACAGAAGCCGAACGATTTCTGAAAGAGAAAGCTGTGAAAGATAGTCTCTGTAAAACTCCTGGATGGAATGCCAGGCATCTGAACAGAATTTTCTGATGCTTTCCATGAAGCTGTCAGAATCATATTCTTTTCTGCTTTCTGATTTATGCGGTTCTGCATGGCAGGCATCCAGTATTTCAACTGCCAGATCATCCAGATTGCCAAATCCGGATACCGCTTCTTCTTCACTTGCCCCATCAGCCATTTTGTCATCAATGTACTGGCTGTAGTCATTCGTCATGTCATCTACTTCATCTGACGGAAGGCTGAGAAGCCGCTTCCGCAGTTCTATAATGAATTCATTCTTTGTCATGCGTTATTCCCCTCCTTAAAAAAGGTATTGATGCTTTCTGAAAATTCAAGCCATTCCCGCTTCATTTTTGCCAGCTGTTCACTGCCGGTGTCAGTGATCCGGTAGTATTTGCGGGAAGGACCGGTACTTGACTGCTTCATGTATGTTTCGAACCATCCTTCATTGGTAATGCGTTTCAGCAGGGGATAGATCGTTCCTTCATTGACGTGCACAATGTCACAGACCTGCTTGACCAATTCATATCCATAGATATCCTGCCGACTGACTACTTCCATGACGACTAGTTCAAGGACACCTTTTTTAAACTGTGTATCCATCATCTGCCTCCTGTGTAAGCATATGTAACACCTAATACTATGCAATGCCAAGTACTGGACAATAAAAAGTAGATGAAAAGAATGACCGATGATGATGAAGAGGTTATAATAAAGGCAATAAAGGGGGTTTGCTATGTTCGATTTTATAAGTGATGATCTGTTCTATCTTTTGATTGCTGCAGGTTTTGCAGTATATGCTGTGTACTATGCATATAAGGTAATACGTTATTTTCTTAAGGCACAGAATGCTAGAAAACAGTTCTACAGTACCCATAAGACAGAAGAAGGAAGAGAAGTCAATGCATATCGCTGGTGGCTTATTGGCTACTTAGCTTGTGCTGTCTATTGCTTCTTCAGCGCAGTTACACTGAATGGCGTACAGGAACAGGCAGTATGGTTCCGCCTGGCTTTCTCTATAGTCGGTGTGATTCTGACCGGACAGGCAGTTCTAGCTGTTGTGAAAAGAAGAATCATCTTTGCGGATGACTGCTTTGTATATGAAGACGCAATTGTCAGGTGGCAGTCAGTTCTGGAAATGCATGCGCAGAAGCGGCTGATGCAGAAAGCAGTTGATGTCAATACAGCCACAGGAAAGCATTACACGCTTCCGGCTGATTTAGGCAAGAAGATGCATGAAGAACACATGGCCTATAAGCAGCGCAGAAAGAAGAAATAATATGTCAGAGAATAAACGCAGAAATCCCCAGCAGACCTCTGCTCAGGCAGTGATCAGAATGCTGAAGAAGCATAAAGCCTTTGATGAACAGTCCGCAATCGGATATGACGTACTGAAGAATGTGAAGCTGACAACACCTGTCATGGCGTATACCATAGCCAATCTGATGGATGAAAAAGTGGTTATCCAAACAGCAGATGAAAGGTATTACTTT
>CALEMD010000229.1 GCA_937902945.1 uncultured Erysipelotrichaceae bacterium
GCTGTGACTGAGTAACAATACTTTGCTCATATTCTTTCCTCGCTTCTGACATTTACTAATATATCCAAATAAAAAAATCGTACAAAATTCAGTTCTTTTTCAACACACATTGAATGTGTGCCGCATCAGCAAGCACAGAATTGAAGTTCTAAACTGTATCCATATACGTTAAGTTCTTCCATCTTTTAACAATGTGTGTTATATTTCTTTTAAATTCGACACTAGTGTTCATTGATTTTGACACTCTTTTCGATATTTGACACAGTTTTTATTATAAACAACACAGTTTTAGGAGACTATATGGCAAAAAAGCGTGCAAATGCAGTTTTGAACTATGTAAAGAAGCAGACAAAACAATTGATCGATACGGGAACCATTACAGACCAGGGTGGTTCTGATGCTTTAAACATTGCCCTCGACCTTCATATTGATCGAGCAAATGTATCTAAAGATCTCAATTATCTTTGGAAAAATGGCTCTCTGATCAAAATACAAGGAAAACCCGTATATTATTTGGACTATGAAATTCTCTGCAGTGCATATCCCGATTGCTATTTCCCATCCGTGATTCATAAAGCGGAGAATATCGGTGATTACTTCTCATCAGTCAAAGAAGAAAACAGCAAGTTAAGCAAAAACGCTGATTATGATTTCTCAGCTGATCCTATCGAATCCATCATTGGTTCTTCCGGATCGCTTTCGGATCTGCTGCTAAACGCAAGAACCGCTGTCACGTATCCACCTGACGGAATCAACTGTTTAATATACGGCAATAATGGAGTCGGCAAAAGTATGCTTGCTGATCGCATGCATCAATTGGCCTGTAAAATAAAGGGAACCAACGTACCGTATATCCATTTATTCTGTCAAAACTACCGCGAAAACCCCGCTCTTTTCACCTCTGCCTTATTTGGCACTCCTCAAAAAGTCGGAGCCAAAACAGTCACAAGCATATTTGAGCAGGCTGATCACGGGATTATTCTTCTAGAACAGATAGAAAATCTGCCCTTTTCCTGTCAAAACATGCTCTCAAATATCATGGGACAGAAATCATTCATATCTGCACACACACATAAGAATATTCAATTGCAATGCATGATAATTGCAACAACGTCATTAGACGCTGATTCTGCTGATATACAGAGTATTGTTCAGCTAATGCCGATTCGTCTTCATCTTCTAGATATTGATCAGCGCGGTATATATGAAAAAATTGAACTTATACTGGAACAGTTCCGTGAAGAAGCTATGCGTATTCACTCTACAATACATGTTCATAAAGACATCATTGCCTGTTTTGCATCAAAACAATATACCAATAACATTTCTCAGATGCATAACGAAATACAAATTGCATGCGGTCGTGCGTACATGGATACATCAAACACAGCAAAAAATACTGTATATATTTCTTACCAGCATCTTTCTTTGGAAATGCTTAACATGACTGAAAATTCAGCACATAATAATGCAGCAATTGTCAGCCTGCTTTCCTGTATTCCTACTGATTACCTTCAATTCAATCCCGATGGGTCATCGCCTAGCACGACTGTGTTCACAAACGCCCCATCTGTATTCAATGATCATCGATTAAATCAATTTGTTAGCGAATTTGATGTAGACATCAATAATCTAGACAATATGGAAACATATGTTAATGAGAATATCAGTGTACTTAAGGATTGTCCCAATGCCCAATTAGCAGCACTGAGAAAACAGATCAATCCATTTGTCTATCAGGTCACTATGCAGAAAATCCAAGAGCACAAGGAATACGGATTATTGCTTAGCAACTATCAGCTGCTTTATGGAATCATGCTTCATATCACCAACTATCTTAAAAATTTAAATCAGCGAGCCTTGACTGAAAGCGACAATTCAGCTGCAGTCACCGAGAAGATTTATCCATCTGAATTCATTTTGGCCAGTGATATATTTAAAGTTTTTGAAAAACTATATGATTTTGTCACTCCGGCTCGTGAGAAGGACTTCCTAACTTCTTATATTGCTGTATCTTCCAGATGGATAAATCATGCAAATGTCGGAATCCTTGTAATCTGCCATGGAGAATCAATCGCCAGCCAAATGATTCAGTATATTAAAGATAATCTGTCACCAGAAATCAGTATTGACTCAATAGACTATACAAGCAATATGCAGCTGAATGACTGCCTGGAGTTATCCTGCTTAAAAGCAATTTCTCTAAACAAGGGGACAGGCGTTCTCGTTGCCTGTGATATGGAGCCTTTAACATCCATTGGCACATATATTCGAAAACAGACAACAATTCCAACGCGAACTATTACAAGCATTACATTAAGCCAGCTAATAACTGCTGCAAACAACAGTATTTCAGCAATGAATGATCTTGACAGCATAATAAATGATCCATCCCAAAATCAGATTCCACAGAAATCCGATATGCCAAGCAACGCGTTTATTGAACAAGTCCGCGAAAAAGTAATCGCCAAGACTTCTGTTTTTATTGATACACGAAAAGCAGTTGAAGTGCTCCAGATATGCTTTAGCAATACTTGCAAAGAATTATCAGCATCCGAAACGAACACTTTAATGGTCAAGTATATATGTCATTGTACAAATATGCTTGAACGCGTAATCAAAAACGAAACCTGGGATTATCAAAAACTTAATCAATTCATCAAAACCAATTATTACATCATGCACATTGTTGAACATAATCTAGAATATGCAGAAAGCAATTTCGGCATCAAAATTCCATCATCTGAAATCGCCTATATCACAGAAATATTCATACCCGAATCAAATATAAAAAGCCCTACGGATTTCAGAATCAGTTAACAATGAGCTTTGTTTTTGAAGCTTGATCTTTTATGCTCGTATAAGCCATGCAAGCGTGCATCAGCATTCAACACAGGTCACTATTCAGCTAT
>CALEMD010000230.1 GCA_937902945.1 uncultured Erysipelotrichaceae bacterium
CACAATCTGTCATTTGCGATCGTATGTGTCATCTGTGTGCTCTTTGTACTGATCTATATCAGAAAAATCAAAAAGGATATTTGGATTGCCCTATTCAAGAGTGTCGGCATAGCGTTTGCTCTCAGTGCCTTCTTTACCCTGCCAATGCTTGAGCAGCTTTCTTCACAGACTTTTTATCTTGATTATTATGCCTCAAGCAGCGATCTTGGTTCACAATCTATGGAACTGTGGCAGTACTTTGCCAACACAACCGTGTTCGGTCTAGGCGGCAATACCTATGAGAAAAGCAATACCATGCTTGAAAATGTCGGCTGGTTTCTGACATTTGCGCCTCTGTTATGGCTGGCAGTTCCTGTTTCAAAACGCAGGGAACATAGCTTTGTAGCAAAGTGCATGATTATAGGCTATATCTTTCTGATTCTTCCCTCTTTCCTCATTCCATGGAACAGCATGTTATTTCTGCGCATCCTGCAGTTTCCATGGCGTCTTGAAATGTTTGCCATGGCCCTGTTATGCATACCGGCATGTGCTTCATTCGCATTCCTGCGTCTGAAATCTAAAAATATAATCATTGCCTGCACTGCTCTTCTGCTTTCTCTAGAAGCGCTATGGCATCTGACTCCCGCATTGAACAGAACCTTCGGCATCACTTCCAATACCGCCTATGAACAGATGATTGATGGCACCATCATCGACCCCTACTATTCTGCCACCTATGTACGGGTAGAATGTGCAGGCGGTGACTATCTGCCTTCCGGTTCTCCTGACTTCCGCTCCTATTCTGCAGAAATCAAAGATGCACAGGGAAATGATCTAAGTATCTCCTATGAGAAGAAAGGCACATCACTCAGCTTCTCTCTTGATGCAGATACAGAAAACACACAGATCATACTGCCAATAACCTATTACAAGGGATACCAGGTCTATAAGATTGCTGATGGCAGAAAGACAGCGATAGAAACATTCGAATCAAATGACAGAATGGTCAGCTTCTTCAGTACAGGTGAAGGTGATTATATATGCACATACTCCCGCACACCGATCCAGATCGGCAGTGCAGCATTCTCGCTTGGCACAGCTGCGCTGCTTATCATTCTAGCAATTCGGAAACGCTATAATAAATAAAACAAGGTGCTGATGACCTGCTGAATAAGCCAAGTTCAGTGCCTTGTTTTTCTTCTGCTATATGAACTGTCGGGCACATACAGAAAGAAGGGATATATATCCAGCACAAATCATATCACAGAACTCTTTTGAATGATGATGTATACACTCGAAAATACATATGCAAAGATTTTGAAGAGAAGAAAAGTTTATGGCAGCTTTGCGAAATCTCCGCCTAATTCCTATCTGTTCTTTCAATTGCATCATTCTTTGACAGCAGATACAGACAGTGCTGATTCATGCTGATGCCTTCTGCTTTTGCATGAGACGAAAGAGACCTATGCAGGCTCTTTGGAATACGCAGTTTGAATTGACCGGAATAATCATCCAGAGATGAAGGTTCCGGTATTGCTATGCCTTCCTGAATGGCTGCGTGCAGCCACTCTTTTTTTGCATCCAGAGCATTGTTCATGGTTTCTTCTATTCATTGATTCGCCTACAGTAAGACATCCGGGAAGTTCTGGATAGTCTGCCACATATCCGCCTTCTTCTGTATCCGGTACTAGTTCCAGTTTATATGGAAGCCCCAAATAATATTCAATTTTCTTCATTCCTTGTTTCCTCCTCAACAACTTTTTTATCCATAAGAATGTAAATTTTCTTAATCTGCTGCCGTTTTGGAATCGCAATCGGGTTTTTTCCTTTTTTACGAAATGTACAATGACTGCCACCATTGCCAGAATAATTCATTGTATAACCGTAGTATTCTAGAATGCGCTTCACTTCATCAAAACGTACATCATTTGTTTCATTGCTTATTCTTTTGATCAGTTTATCCCATTTTGACATGGTAACCTTTTTCTAATTATAGATGGTGTCAATAATGCTAGAACCAAAGAAAAGCGAACAGCCATCTGAATATACTGTTCGCTTCTGTTTTGATATTCCCTGCTGCTATTCGCTTCTAAGCTCTGCAGACAGATTTTTACTGAGAGAAGCTAGGATCTTCTGATGTACCGGTGTGATCTCTTCTTCTTTCAGTGTATGATCAGATGATTGATAAACGATACGCAGAGCTACAGACTTTTTGCCTTCAGCTACATGCTCACCTTGATAGACATCGAAGATTTCAAGGCTTCTGATCAGTCTTCCGCCTGCCTTCCTGATTGTATCAAGAATTGCAGATGCAGTTGTATCCGCATCTGTTACAAGAGAAAGATCGCGGGATACACTTGGATACTTGTCCAATGCTTCATAGCGTACTTTGGATGTATGTCCATTGATGACTGGATCCAGCTTGATTTCGGCATAGACTGTATGCTTCAGATCAAACTTCTTTGCGTATGCTGGATGAATCTCTCCGAATATGCCGAGCATTGTCTTATCCAGCCAGATCTCAGCACTTCTGTAAGGATGGAAATGCTCGGTATCTGTATGATTCTCACGATACTGGATACGGGCTGGCTGATAGCCGCAGCGGAAGAGCCATGCAGATAGAATCCCCTTCAATGCATAGAAGTCTCCTTCTATCTCTACTTTATGAAGCCTATCCTGCTGCAGTCTGCCATCCAGTGCTATTGCCAGACGTTCTTCCTGTGCATCTTTGCCATAGACATGTGATATTTCAAAGTATCCGCTGTCCGCATTCTGATGGGCTTCATTATACTGCACACATTCCAGAACACTGTTCAATAGACTTGTACGGATATAGCCTCTTGCCTCACTCATTGGCATAGCCAGAGGTATCGGATTATCCAGAGGCATGCACCCATGGTCAATATAATCTCTGGAAACAAGTGTATAGGTAATGATTTCATGCAGATTCATTCCAGTTAAAAGATTCCTGGTCATTCTGCGGAATACCTGCTCATTGGTCAGTTTGCCGACGGTTGGTTCCATCCATGGAAGAGTACTCTTCAGTCCATCATAGCCAATCAGTCGAATAACTTCTTCATCGAGATCTGCGGGTCTGTCAATATCGGTTCTGTAGCTTGGTATATGGCAGATAATGCTGTCACCTTTGATTTCCGGTTTGAAGTCCAGCTCTGCAAATACCTGTTTCACACAGTCCATATCAAATGATGTGCCAAGAAGATCATTGCAGTGTGACAGTGTCTCGACTACTGTTTTTGGCTCATAATGTGGATCGCCAACGACGACTGTCTTTTCAAAGCCACTGGCATCTGCATACTTTTCCAACAGCTGCACAGAGCGATCCATTGCCTTCTTCTGTGACAGCGGTTCAAGTCCTTTGGTGAATCTCTGAGCCGCTTCAGTAATCAGATTCAAGCGGATGGAAGTGCGGCGTATCTGCACCTGTGAAAACAGAGCTGATTCAATGAAGATAGCTTTGGTATTCTCATCAATCATGGATTCTTCACCACCCATGATACCTGCCACACCTGTCGGTATACCATTGGTTGTAATCAGTATGTCCCCTTTTTCAATCCTGTACTGGGTTGCATCAAGTGCCGTCATTGTCAGCTCCTGATCATCGACCACAGTAATATCCTGATGGGACAGTTTATGAAGATCATAGTAGTGCAGAGGCTGTCCTGTTTCGAGCATGACAAAGTTGGAGATATCTACAACGTTGTTGATTGCCTTAACTCCAGCCGCATGCAGATAATCCTGCATCCATTTCGGAGATGGTGCAATGCTAACGTGATTCACTGCCTTGCCATAGAATACAGGGCATTTGTCTGTCTTTGATGCAACACTGAATGCAGTATCTGAACCGATGTCAGCCTTGCCTTCGTAATCAGGCCAGGTGGCTTTGCGATGCAGAATGGCGGCTACTTCCTTTGCCATATTCCACATCGAAGCACAGTCCGCTCTATTCGGTGTCAAAGAGACATCGAGTACCGTATCATCCAGTCCAAGATACTTGAAAACGTCTGTTTCTCCTACCGGTGCATCACTCGGCAGTTCTTCAATGCCTGCCATCTGTGCTTCATTGAGCCAATGCGCATCTACACCGAGTTCATACAGCGCACAGAGCATGCCGTTGGATTCCTGTCCTCTTACCGGTTTGGCATTGATGCTGCCGCCAGGCAGCTTTGCCCCAGGCAATGCGGCAATGACCTTGAGTCCCTTGCGGCAGTTAGGAGCGCCGCACACAATCTGCAGTATCTTTCCATCCGCCACTTTTGTCTGTGTAACATGCAGATGATCGGAATCCGGATGCGGTATGCATTCCATTACTTCGCCAATCACCAGTCCTGTACCCTGTGCTACAGGATGAATTCCTTCTACTTCCAGTCCTGCCGCAGTCATTCTCTCGGCAAGTTCTTCCGGGGTTATGCCATCAAGAGGCACATATTCATTCAACCATTTATAACTGAGTTTCATTTTCTGTATCCTCCCTTAGTCAAACCGATCAAACGTCTTCAGAAAGCGGACGTCATTGGTATAGAAGTTGCGTATATCATCAATGCCATACTTCAGCATGGCCACTCTTTCAAGGCCTACACCGAATGCAAAGCCAGAGCACTTATCAGAGTCAAATCCATTCATTTCCAGTACATGCGGATGCACCATGCCGGCACCCAGTATCTCTATCCATCCTGTACCCTTGCATACCGGACAGCCAGCACCATTGCACATGTGGCATGTCACATCCACCTCAACAGATGGCTCAGTGAATGGGAAGTAGCTCGGTCTGAAGCGGATCTTCCGATCTTCTCCAAACATCTTCTTCGCCATGAATTCCAATGTGCCTTTCAGGTCTGCCAAAGTGATATGCTCACCAACCACCAGTCCTTCGCATTGCATGAACTGATGGGAATGGGTCGCATCATCATCATCGCGTCTGTATACCTTGCCTGGGCAGATCAGTTTGATCGGAAGCTTTCCTTCAGCTTTTTCAAGTTCCCGCATCTGAATTGCCGTGGTATGCGTGCGCAATAGATTATCCGCATCTATATAGAATGTATCCTGCATATCTCTAGCTGGATGATCCTTCGGGATATTGGCCAGTTCAAAGTTATAGATGTCCTTCTCCACTTCCGGTCCTTCGGCAATCTTATAGCCCATGCCGACAAACAGATCTTCTATTTCCTGCTGAACAAGTATCAATGGATGGATTGTTCCGCTTTCCATTCTGTATCCTGGCAGACTGAGATCAATCTTTTCTTTTTCCATTTCTGAAGCCATAGCTGCTTCATTCAGTTCTGCCTG
>CALEMD010000231.1 GCA_937902945.1 uncultured Erysipelotrichaceae bacterium
TGGTGAATTGTAAAACTCAACGCAACTAATAGTAAGAAAAAGCCAGGAATGATGAACTAAATGAAACAGCGGTTATAAGATGAAGACACAGTCGCTCAAATAACTGCTGTTTTTATGTGAAACAAGGATTAAATTGACGAAAATGATACAATAAAGACGCAGCTAAAACACCTTGTTATCGATAGTCAAATTTAAGAATAAGCTATCGAGACAGGCTCTTGGAGGTATAAGTTCAGTCAAGTGCTGCCAAATGATCTTGATGATGCCTTGCTTAATCAGCAGTATTTGTAACGATGAAGCTGAGCGTAAATCATGTCATATTGGGGTCGAGAATCTGATCTGTAAATCCTGTAGTATAGTTTGTGGCCTTCCAATTCAGAGAGAGGCACATATTCAAGATCCAGCACATATGGATTCTGTAAAGCATCTACCAATGCAAACATGTCCATGAACTCAGAAGACTGAGCCATGACATAGTAATCCAAGCAGGCAGAACAGTCTTGAATATAGAGATATAGATTTGCATCTGTACTTTCTGGTTCATCTTCCGGCACATGTTTAAGCAGAAGATTTCTAAGTACGGAGACCTTATTGGTGTACTGCATCAGTTCTCTTCCTTCTCAATTTGGTGTGATGAAAGAAAACTGCGTAGTAAAGAGGGGGTCAGATTAACATCTTCAGGATGAATCATCTTTGAATGAAAAACATCCTGAATGCTGATGTCTGCCCCAAACAGAGAACTGAACAGATCGTATGGACAGCGATTGTTCAGTTTTTTTCTGTTGAAAGAATTGATGTGGCTGAATAACAGATCAAAGAATTCTTGGGTCAAGCAGTCAAAAGAAGTACCCTTAGGACAGACTCGGCGAATATGTTCATGATTGTTTTCGCATGTTCCTTTTTGATAAGGTGCACTCGGATCACAATAGAAAACGTGAATGCCATACTTTTCGATTGACGCAGGATCAGAAAACTCAGATCCATTGTCCAGAAGCCAAACAGATGGAAATATCTTTTGGAAGAGAACAGCACCTAGAATACTGTAAAAATGATCGACAATAGCAGTTACAGAAGCAGAATTGTTATGGTCTCTGAGAAAGCCAAGCTGGAAGCTCCACTGAACCCATGTCAGAGTAAGAATGCATTTTCCTCCCTTAACACCTTCTACAGTATCGCCCTGCAGTACTGCTTCATCTGGATGAGCTTCCATGTATGCCTTATAGTCTTCATATGTACGTTTGATTCTGCACTTCTTATCAACTTTCAGTTCTGTTGATTTCTTCTTTCTTGGCTTCATCCTTACAACTCTAGGCATATCAATAGGCTTTGCGGTGATCAAACCAGAATGAACAAGCCGATAGATTTGTTTCTCAGAGATAGTAAATACATTGCTGGAACTGGTTAGAATATGATGAATAGACTGTCCAAGAAGAATACGAGGAGAGATCAGATCATCAAGTTCTTTCAATTCCAGCTCAGTCATATTCAGACCTGAGCGCGATTCACTTCTGAGACTGCAGTAAGTATCATCGGCTTCTTTTGCTTTGTAAAACTGTTTGACTAAGGAGCACTTGTGTTTCCTGTCACATCCATTGCATACGTAGGGAGGTTTGCTTAGCAGCAGGCAATGCTCCTCCTGATAATCTTTGCAGGTGAGATTGCATCTGTTTTTCTTGCAGCTCTTACATTTC
>CALEMD010000232.1 GCA_937902945.1 uncultured Erysipelotrichaceae bacterium
CATGACAGCAGATAAAGAAAGGACCTGCATACCTGCAACCGTGCCATTGTTCTTAAGAGCGGCATCATGCAGGATCTGATCTTTCTGTGATTTGTCAGCAATAATAGTTTCCATATTGGTAATTTTAGTATATTGAAATCAACGGTTCAATGATATTAAATCGTTTATCGGCTAGGACAGGAGCAAATATTGGCTGATAATTTTTTGAAAATTTGTATTTGTGGATAGTTGACTTATTAGGACTAGTGGCATATTTGTTTTTATTCTAGCTGAATCTAAATAAGAAGTGCATGAAAGCAAAGCGAAAGTTTTGATTTGAAGATATCCTAATGATATATAATAAATACATGTATGAGTCTTTCTTTTGGATTTGTCTGACGGAGAGGTAAAAGCCATGAGTATCAGTTATAACAAGCTTTGGAAACTATTAATTGATAAGGGAATGAAGAAAAAGGATTTAAGAGACGGTGTCGAAATGAGCTCGAATACGTTAGCCAAAATGGGACGTAATGAATATGTGGCTATGGATGTTTTAGTACGTATATGCGAATTTCTTGATTGCAATATAGGTGATATTGTCGAAGTTGTTAATGAAAAGCAGGAAAGAGCTTGATCAGATTAGCTGCATGATGGACATGAGGGGATGAAATTATGATTGATTATGCTCCAGGAATGCGAGTCATTATCAGAGATGAAGAATGGCTTGTTAAGAAAATAGAAGAAAACACTCTTGGCAACAAGGTTTTATACTGCGTTGGTATTTCGCCATTGGTAAAGGACAGAGATGAAATATTCTTAACTGATTTGGATGAAGTACAGATTATTGATCCGGCAGATGTGAAACTGATACCGGATAATTCTCCATTTTATAGAAGGTCATTGTTATATATAGAAAGCCAGTGGCGTCAGCAGATACCTACAGATTCAAACCTGCATATTGGATACAAAGCGGCAATGGATTTAATGCCGTATCAGCTGGATCCAGCGAAGCAGGCATTGCAGCGCCCTAGGCAGCGAATCCTGATTGCAGATACTGTTGGCCTTGGCAAGACACTTGAAGCAGGAATACTAATGTCAGAACTTATTGCCAGAGGCAAAGGCAAGAGAATTCTTGTGGTAACAGTCAAAAGCATGATGACACAGTTCCAAAAGGAAATGTGGAATCGTTTTACAATACCTTTAGTACGATTGGATTCCAGCAGAATTCAGAAGATACGTTCTACTTTGCCGTCAAACTATAATCCTTTCTTCTATTACGATAAAACAATTGTTTCAATTGATACTCTGAAACGAGATGTTGAATATCGCACACATCTTGAGAATGCTTATTGGGACATCATTGTTATAGATGAAGCACAGAATGTTGCTGAGCGTGGCGATCATCAGGCACAGCGTTCCCGGTTGGCAAAGCTTTTGGCAGATCGGAGTGACACAATGATCATGCTTTCAGCAACACCGCATGATGGACGTGCAAAGAGCTTCGCATCACTGATGAATATGCTGGATCCAACAGCGATTGCCGATCCGGAAAATTATGGACCAGAAGATATTCAAGGGCTTTGCATTCGTCGATTTAAGAAGGATGTTAAGAATCAAGTAAGTGGCTCATTCCTTGAAAGACGGATCAGTCTTGAACGCTGCCATGCATCAGATAAAGAAGAAGCTGCTTACGGTATCTTCGCTGACATGAGTCTTGATATGGATCTAAGTAAGAAACATAGCAGCGGGCAGCTTTTTAAAACAAGTTTGGAAAAATCATTGTTTTCAAGTCCGGCGGCCTGTATCAAGAGCATTGAGGCTCGATTAAAGAAGCTAAACAAGAAGTATGATATAAACGAGATAAAGGATATCCATTTGTTAGAAAATCTGAAATCCTCGTTGGAACAGATTGAGCCAAAAGACTTTTCGAGATATCAAAAGCTTCTTGAATTATTAAAGAGCAAAGAATATAACTGGAAACCAAACAACACAAAAGATAGAGTCGTAATATTTACAGAACGCATCGAAACAATGAAATACCTAGCAAATAATCTACGACAGGATCTTGGACTGAAAGAAAATGCAGTTCAAGAGATTTCTGGCGCAATGAGTGATGCAGAGCAGCAGGAGATTGTTGAAAATTTTGGCAGAACAGAATCACCAATCAGAGTGCTTGTGGCCTCTGATGTTGCATCAGAAGGTTTGAACCTGCACTATCTTAGCCATCGCCTGATTCATTTTGATATTCCATGGTCTCTGATGGTATTTCAGCAGAGAAATGGACGTATTGACCGTTATGGTCAGCAGGAATGTCCAGATATTCGTTATATGCTTATTGAGAGCAATAATAGTAAGATCAAGGGTGATATGCGCATCATGGAAATCTTAATAAAGAAAGAAGACCAAGCGCTTAAAAATATTGGCGATCCATCCATGCTGCTGGGTAAATATTCCGTTGAAGATGAAGAACTTGTTGTGTCCGATGTTATTGAAAAGGGAGCCGATGCTCAAGCCTTTGAAAAGACATTGGATACTGAAGAAAATGAGTTCGACCCATTTGAAGCATTGATGGCAGCATCTGCGCAAACAGAAGAGAAACATATAAATGATTCAAAAATAATTGAGGATGATACACTTTTTTCCGATAAGGACTATTTGTATCAAGCTTTGACGTATTTAAATCAAGCAGAAAATGAGCCTGTTGAACAGTTGAAAACAGTGTCAGGTCTTGATATTAAGCTGACACCGGAAATGACAAGACGCTTGAGAGCTTTAGTGCCAGAGGAAGCGATGCCTCGAGGAGAAACTCTAAGAGTATCTGATGACAAAGAATTCTGCATGGAACAGATGAAAATGAGCATGCAGAATAATATGGATGAAGCAGCATGGCCGACAACACAGTATTTATGGAAACAGCATCCTATACTGTCCTGGGTCAATGATAAGGCTGGTCTCTTATTTGGACGTGGTGAAGCACCAATCATAGGACTGCCGGATAAACTGGAAGCAGGAGACTGCATGTACATTGCTGCGGGCAGTATTCCGAATCTGAAGTCTACACCATTGGTTGATCAATGGTTTGGACTATTATACAAGCAAGGAAAATTCGAGAAAGCTTATCCGATGGATGAAGTGGTCAGAATGACAGAACTGGCTGATGCAAAAATACCGAATACGAACAGTATTTTCCAGAAAGATATTGAAATTGCAGATCAGAATCTTGATGACGTTGTAGAGAAAGCAAAAGAGTATCTGGGAGCGTATTTTAAAAAGTATCAAAAGGAAATGAATCCGCTTCTTGATGAAGAGGTGAATAAACTAGTAGAGCTTCAGGAAAAACATCATAAATATTATCAAGTAGCACTATTTGACAACAATAGAAAACTCGATGAAAAAGAACGTAGCGTGGATGCACTGTTTGATACATTTACTGACTGGGTCAAAGATACTTTGACGATACAGAACAATCCACATATTCGGGTAGTTGCTGTTCTTATGGGGGTATCGAAATGAGCATGGATTTAACAGGTATTACAAACAAAAATGAATATTATACAAATCATTATTTTGCGACTGTCTTTGAAGAAAATGTCAGTACGGTCATAAGCAAATGGAATGAAGAAGCAAAAGCAGCTGAAAATGGCCGTACACCATGGCAATTGCTTCGCCTTAATGCAAGTCAGTACTACAAAGCCTATGACAGATATTCTCGTTCTTCTGTAAATATGCAGACTTTGAACAATATTCGTCAATTGGCAGATGGTTATATGAATTCACTTGGCTACCCAGCAGCGAATCCGCAGACATTGGAAGTAGACGAAACATTATCGGTACCAGTTTATCTGGAACTGACCAAAAGCAATGGTGCTCCTTTATTGTGGGTTTTATTAAGTGCATCTACAGATAAAGATACTGGTATCATGGAGAGCAATGTCTATAGTGCTAATGATGTCGATGAAGATGCTTCGGGCGCAATATATAAAGGAATTATCAATGAACTGCCAAATGAAGAATTGGCAACGAAGATCCTGTTTGGCTCAAATGAACCACCGCGTTTTCTGATGTTTATTGGCATGAATCAAATTGCTTTGATTGATCGAAATAAATGGAATGAAAAACGGTATCTTCAATTTGAATTGAGCGATATCTTTTCACGTCTTGAGAACACAACACTGCAGGCTATGTCAGTCTTGCTTCACAAAGATTCACTCTGCCCAGATGATGGAAAAATTCTTCTTGATGAACTAGATGAAGAAAGTCAGAAGAATGCATCTGGAGTTTCACAGGATCTAAAGTATGCATTGCGTGAAAGCATTGAATTATTAGGCAATGAGATTCTGTATGATATGGCACATCGCCAAGGCAGAGATCTGGAAGCTGAACCTGTAAATGCTGGTGAATTGACTTTAGAGTGTCTTCGCTATATGTATCGCATGCTTTTTGTACTCTTTATTGAGGCTCGCCCAGAACTTGGATATGCACCAGTTAAAGCACAAAGCTATCTCAGTGCATATTCATTTGAGAGTTTGAGAGATATCGCTGATAGCATCCGCGAGGATGTTGCAGAAGTAGGCGATGGATACTATCTTCATGAAACACTCTCAAAATTATATGAGCTGATATATGACGGCTATCCAAAGACAGAAGAAGAGCTGAAAAAAGCACAAACTTCTGAAAGCCTTCATGACATGTTCCTGATTGCACCATTAAAGGCTCATATCTTTGATCCGGAATATACAAAGATGATCACGAATGCAAAGCTTCGCAACAAATGTATGCTGAGAATCATTGATCTGATGAGCTTGACAAGATCTAGCGGCAAACGCAATGAACGCCGCGGACGCATTTCATATGCAAATCTTGGCATTAACCAGATGGGAGCAGTATATGAGGCTTTGCTGTCATATAGAGGCTTTATAGCGGAACAGGATCTATACGAAGTTAAAAGAGCTGGTGATAGTTTTAATGAACTGGATGTAGGATACTTTGTACCTGAATCAGAACTGGTCCAATATACAGAAGATGAACGAGTCAGATATGAATCTGGTGAGAATAAGGGAAAACTTCGTATGTACGCAAAGGGATCCTTTATCTATCGTCTTGCTGGAAGAGAACGTGAAAAGTCAGCATCATACTATACGCCAGAAGTATTGACAAAGTGCCTTGTTAAGTATGCTTTAAAAGAATTGCTAAAAGATAAATCGGCAGATGAGATTCTTCAGCTGACAGTATGTGAACCAGCTATGGGAAGTGCAGCCTTCTTGAATGAAGCAATCAATCAGCTGGCAGAGGCTTATATTACTCGTAAGGAAAAAGAAACAGGCACTGTGATCAGCTATGATAAGCGATTCAATGAACTACAAAAGGTCAAGATGTATATTGCGGATAGAAACGTATATGGAATTGACCTCAATCCTGTTGCCGTAGAATTGGCAGAGGTTTCACTATGGCTGAATACAATCTATGAAGGCGGATTTGTTCCGTGGTTTGGAACACAGCTGTTTAATGGAAACTCTCTGATTGGTGCCAGACGCCAGTGTTATCGTATAGAAAATGCACAAGCAGCATCAAAGGGGTTTCGCTGGTATGAGATGGAACCAGAACGTTTGGGCTTTAATGATACCAGAGCAAATAAAGGAGTTAGGTTTGGGCGCAAGCAGATATATCATTTTTTGCTCGGCGATCCAGGCATGTGCAATTATAACGATAAGATCATCAAGTCATTGGAACCAGAAAATATTAAAAAGATGACTTCCTGGAATAAGAAATTTACCGAACCGATTTCAAATGATGATGCTATCACTCTCCTCAGATTATCTGACACAATTGATAATCTATGGAATGCACAGATAGAACTGCAGAAAGAGATTGGAGCAAAAACACAAGATCATCTCTCTATCTTTGGTCATGAAGATACGGTTGAAGACTCTCATACAACCATTCGACAGAAGGATCAGATATTCAAAGAATTATATAAGAGCGAGCACATGAAGAATGCAGGTCCTTATGCACGTTTAAAGTTCGCTATGGACTACTGGTGTTCATTATGGTTCTGGCCAATTGACAAAGCTGATCTATTGCCTACAAGAAGTGAATTCCTATTTGATATGTCTCTGATATTGGAAGGAACGGTTGCAGCAGTAAATACAACTGGCAATCATGATAAGAATGTATTCCACAGTCAAACATCTTTATTCCCAACGGAAATGGAAAAGATGGCCAATGATATCGTAGCAACATATGGAACAGATACTATTGTTGATATCCCAGCATTGCGAAGAGAGAATCCTAGGCTAAATCTTGCTGGACAGATTGCCGAGCAAAATCATTTCATGCACTGGGAACTGGAGTTTGCTGACATATTCAAAGAACATGGAGGATTTGATCTGATAATTGGAAATCCGCCATGGATAAAAATTGAATGGACTGAACAAAATGTATTAGCAGATTCAAACCCAATGTTTGCTGTTAAGAAACTCACGGCTACACAAACTTCTAAGCAACGAGAAAAGTCGTTAGAAAAATCAGAAACAAAACTAAGCTATTTAACAGAGTACGAATCTATGTCTGGTGAGCAGGCATTTCTAAATGCAACTCAAAACTATATTGAATTAAAGGGACAGCAAACTAATCTTTATAAATGTTTTTTACCTCAAGCTTGGTCTTTTGGCAACAAAAATAGCATTAGTGCATTTATTCATCCTGATGGTGTTTATGATGACCCACAAGGTGGAGTGTTAAGAGAAAAGTTATACCCTAAATTGCGTGAACACTTCCAGTTTACTAATGAATATAAACTGTTTACAGAAGTTGACCATCACATGGCATTTAGCTTGAATATATACGGTACTACTCATTCCTTAAATGATATTCAGTTTGAAAGTATTTCAAATTTGTTTGCTCCTGAAACCATTGACCAGTGTTACGAAAGTACAGATGGAGAAGCAGAGGGAATAAAGAATAGTGATGGTGAATGGAGTGTTAAAGGTCATCCTGACAGAATTATTCGCTATGGCGAAGCAGAGCTAGCTCTATTGGCCTCGCTCTCGGGCGAAAACAAAGAAGTATCTACTGCTAGATTGCTTGCATTGCAAACCAAGCAACTTTTAGAAACGATTCAAAGGTTTGCAAAAGCGCCAGTGACGTTTCGCGATATTCAAATATATATGAGTGAAATGTGGCATGAAACCTATGCACAAAACGACGGAACAATAGTGGAGAATACAATGTTCCCAACATATCCAACGGAAATGATATGTTCGGGGCCTCATATAGGAGTTGCAAATCCGTTGTTTAAAACGCCGCGCCGTATCTGTAGTAAAAATTCAGATTATGACAATGTGGATCTAACTTATATTCCTGATAATTACATGGCGAGATCGAAGTATTCAATAGGAGTATCCTCTGAAGAATATTTCAGACGAAATCAGGAAGTGTTTGGTCAGAAGTATTGTTTGCTTCCTAAATTAGCTACACGAAAAATGCTTGGCTTGAAACAGGCACGCACACTAAATGTGGCTTTATTGCCGCCTGGATACGGTCATATCAATGGTTTGGTAAGTGTTGCTTTTGCAAACTTAAGAGACTTACTGATTTCCATTGCAAGCTGGGCATCAATTCCCTTTGATTTTTATATCAAGGTTATGGGGAAATCGAATTTTAACTTTGCAGCTGCTTCCGGTTTTCCTGTTTTAAATACGAAATATGACACAGAAATAATACTACGTGGCTTATTGCTAAATGCACTAACATCTAATTACAGAACAATTTATCATGATGCTTTTAAATATTGTGAACACAATCTAAATTGGTCAAAAAAAGATATTAGATTGACAAATAGGACCATCACTTCTGAATGGACACATGATGCTGTTTTAAGAACGGATTATGAACGCAGACAAGCATTGGTCGAAATCGATGTATTAACATCTATGGCATTACGAATGACCTTAGAACAGTTAATAACTATATATAGACTCCAATTTGCTGTCGCACAACAATATGAGGCAGATACATGGTACGATGCCAATGGTCGAATTGTTTTCACAAATAATCGTAGTCTTAATAATGTTGGATTCAGCCGTGATGAATGGGAAAATAATATAAAGGGTGCACCCGCAGGGAAAGTATTCACGCGTACTATCACTGATGATACTATGCCTGGTGGGCCTGTAGAACGCACCATTGAATATGTAGCTCCGTTTGACCGCTGTGATCGAGAGCTGGACTATGAAACAGCATGGAAGTTTTTTGAAGAAAAATACGGAAGGAGTAAATAACGATATATGAGTCAAGATAATCCAAAGGTCTTTATTTCTTATTCATGGGAAGATAATAATCATAAAGCATGGGTAAAACAATTCGCCGATAAACTAATTGAAAATGGTATTGATGCTACACTCGACCAGTATGATTTGACACTAGGCGACAGGTTACCCTTATTTATGGAGCAGTCAATTACATCGGCTGATTATGTTCTGGTTATTTGTACTCCGACATATAAAGAAAAATCGGATACCAGAATTGGCGGTGTAGGATATGAAGGCCATATCATCTCTGCTGAGTTGTTGTCAAAGAATAATGAAAGAAAGTTCATTCCTATTATTAGAAAAGGTACAGCAGAGACGGCATTACCTAATTGTCTTGCAGGTAAATTGGGAATAGATTTTAGTGAAATAGATAATGAATGCTCGAGCTTTTCAGACCTGCTTACGACGTTGTATAGGACAAAGAAAAAACCAACTCTGGGAAAACGCCCAATAATAATTGCTCACAATGATGCTGTAGTTGGAATAAAAAATATTGATGAAGATGAACCTATTCATATTTTGGGTATAATCACTGATGAGGTGACAATCCCAAAAATGGACGGGACCAGATGATCTGCGTTATATAAGATACCATTTAGACTGTCAAAATACCCATCATTGCTATGGCAGAATCTATTCATTAAAGCATGGAATGAACCGCCGCACTTTTCAACTATGCATCGGCCAGGTATCGCAAGAGTTTATGGTGATGAAATTATGTTGGATGGTACAACTATCGAAGAAGTTCAAAAATATCATAGAGACACTCTTATACTATGCGTTGACATAGCTAATCAGCAAGAAAAGAAAATTATTGAAAATGAAAAGATTCAGAACGAAAGAGAAGAAACTCGTAAGAAGCAACATTACAATAATGTAAAAAATATAGCAGATAACATTAAGTTTTGATAGAAAGAAAATTGTGGTTCAGTACCAAAAACTGTGTAAGGAATCTGTAGCGGGGTTATAGAGAACAT